>NZ_NQYG01000006.1:149480-194401 GCF_002878485.1 Pseudomonas sp. AD21 | reverse complement strand
GCGTCACGGGCTGCATTCCCACGCAGAGCGTGGGAACGATCAACCCGATCCCTGTAGGCGCTGCCGAAGGCTCCTACAGGGATTCTGGGGGTTATTGGATTTCTTCAGGCTTGACGATCACCCAGTTCTTGTCCGCCGTCACCGGCAAGCCTTCCTTGGCCTGCGCTGCCGCATGCTTGGCCATCATGCCGTTGAGCTGAGTCATGTATTTATCCTTGCGGTTGACCCACAGGTGGATACCGCCCTTGGCCACATCCACATCGTGGAACAGCATATAACCGTCGCTGCTCGGGGTGTCGCCGCCCACCAGCACCGGTTTTTTCCACTCATCGATGTACGTCAGGATCGCCGCGTGCTTGCCGGCCATCCAGGTTGCCGGGGTCCACAGGTACGGGGTCAGTTCGAGGCCGAGGTTGGCCTTCTCGTCATACTTGCCAGCCGTGATCTGCTTGCGCGCAGTGGTCAGCTCGCCGGTTTCGCGGTTCTTCAGCAACGTGGTCACACCGATCACGTTCTGCGGTTTGACGTTGTAGCCATACTTCGGATCGGCAGCGACCATGCGCACCAGCTCTTCGGAGGCGGCAGTCATCACGTAGACCTCGATGCCGTTCTCCATCAGCTTGTTGTACAGCTCGGCCTGACCGGTAAAGACTTTCGGCGGCTGCACGTCGAGGTTCTTCACCACATCGCCGTCGTAATAAGTCGCCGGCACCGGTTTACCCGAGGCCATCAGCTCATCGACGTAGCCTTTGAGTTCCTTGAGGGTGAAGCCGGAAAACACCTGCGCTACCCACGGGTAGCAGACCATGTCGTCGACTTCGCACAGGCGATAGTAGTAACTGAACAGGCTTTCCTTGTGGTCGGCGGTGTCTTTGAACGGCATCAGTTTCAGGGAGGGATCGAGCTTGTCGCGGGTGATCAGCCCCTTGTTTTCCATGAACGGCAGCAACGATTCTTCGAGGTCGTAGCGGTAACTGGTGTTGTCCATGTCGAACACCGCGTAGTTACCCTTGTTGGCGTTGGCCGCGATCATCGCGTCCAGTGCCTTGGCCTGATCCGCCGGCCAGTGTTTCAGGTCAGTGGCGAACGCCTGACCTGCCAGACCCAACCCTAACGTCAGTGCGACAGCCAGCAACTTCGGTGCGAACTTCATTGGCGTTTTCTCCCCTGATGTAAAGACATCGACGCTAACAAATAAGTGTGACAGTCCTCGTCTGTCAGCGACCGCTTACGTCTCCTCAACGCCAACTGCATTGCCGAGAGCGACAGGCGCTTATTCCAAAAACGACGAATGACCTGCGATTTCGGTATTAATTCATTGGAAATCAAACTGTTAGGCTTGCCGGTTCGCAGTTGCCCAAGAAGGCGACTGGCACAAGTCTTATCGGAGTCTTCATGAATCTGCCGCTGATCCTCAATCTGCTGGTGTTCCTCGCCCTGCTCTTTGGCCTGGCGCAAACCCGCCACACCACCTGGAGCCTGGCGAAAAAAGTCCTGCTCGCACTGGCGATGGGCGTCGCGTTCGGCGTGGCCCTGCACACTGTTTACGGTGCCGGCAACCCGGTGCTGAAAGCCTCGATCGGCTGGTTCGATCTGGTAGGCAACGGTTACGTGCAGTTGCTGCAAATGATCGTGATCCCGCTGGTGTTCGCCTCGATCCTCAGCGCGGTCGCGCGTCTGCACAACGCTTCGTCGCTGGGCAAGATCAGCTTCCTGACCATCGGCACCCTGCTGTTTACCACCGCGATTGCGGCGCTGATCGGCATCGGTCTGACCAACCTGTTCGGCCTGACCGCCGAAGGGCTGGTGGCCGGCACCCAGGAAATGGCCCGTCTGCAAACCATTCAGACCGACTACGCCGGCAAGGTTGCCGACCTGAATGTGCCGCAGCTGCTGCTGTCGTTCATTCCACAGAACCCGTTCGCCGACCTGGCCCGGGCCAAGCCGACCTCGATCATCAGCGTGGTGATCTTCGCTGCATTCATGGGGGTTGCTGCGCTGCAACTGCTCAAGGATGACGTCGAAAAAGGTCAGAAAGTGATCAACGCCATCGACACCCTGCAAGCCTGGGTGATGCGTCTGGTGCGTCTGGTGATGAAGCTGACCCCGTACGGCGTACTGGCGCTGATGACTAAAGTCGTGGCTGGTTCCAACCTGCAGGACATCATCAAGCTCGGCAGTTTCGTCGTGGTCTCGTACCTCGGACTGGGCCTGATGTTCGTGGTCCACGGCTTGCTGGTGTCGGCCGCCGGGATCAACCCGCTGCGCTTCTTCCGCAAGATCTGGCCGGTGCTGACGTTCGCGTTCACCAGCCGTTCCAGCGCGGCGAGTATCCCGCTGAGCATTGAAGCGCAGACCCGTCGTCTGGGAATTCCGCAGTCGGTGGCGAGTTTCGCCGCATCGTTCGGTGCGACCATCGGCCAGAACGGTTGCGCCGGTCTGTACCCGGCGATGTTGGCGGTCATGGTGGCGCCAACCGTTGGCATCAACCCACTGGATCCGCTGTGGATCGCGACACTGGTGGCGATTGTGACCCTGAGCTCGGCCGGTGTGGCCGGTGTCGGTGGCGGCGCGACGTTTGCGGCGCTGATCGTGCTGCCGGCGATGGGTTTGCCGGTGTCACTGGTGGCGCTGCTGATTTCGGTCGAGCCGCTGATCGACATGGGTCGTACGGCGTTGAACGTGAGTGGATCGATCACGGCGGGGGGGGTTACCAGCCAGGTGATGCAGCAGACAGATAAAGCACTGCTGGATGCGGATGAGCATGCGGAGCTTGCTCAGGCTTAAGTTCTTCTTTGCCTGACCTGGCCTCTTCGCGAGCAAACCCGCTCCCACACTGGATTTGTGTCGATCACAGATCCTATGTGGGAGCGGGTTTGCTCGCGAAGCTCTTAGGCTTTTTCCCAGACTTCGAAGTTGTATGCAGGCTTATCGCCCTCAGCCGGATTTGGCACATTCGACACCAGTTTCCACTGGTTCAGATCAAACTCCGGAAACCACGCATCCCCTTCCGGGCTCAGCGCCACACGGGTCAGGTACAGACGATCGGCCTGCGCCAGCCCTTGCGCATACAACTGCGCGCCGCCAATCAGCATCAGCTCATCGACGCCCTGCGCTTTCGCCCATTCCTCGGCGCGAACCACGGCAGCCTCCAGCGACGGATAAACCTCTGCGCCTTCCAGTACCAGATCAGGCTGACGGCTGACCACGATGTTCAAGCGCCCCGGCAGCGGGCGACCGAGGGAGTCCCAGGTCTTGCGGCCCATGATGATCGGCTTGCCGAGGGTCGTCGCCTTGAAGTATTTGAAGTCCCCCGGCAGGTGCCAGGGCATGCTGTTGTCGACGCCGATCACACGGTTTTCACCGAGGGCTGCGATCAGGCTGAGGGGGAGTGATTTAGTCATGCCGGCGAGGATACCAGAGCCTCGCTTGACCCGATAAGCGCCACAGCGGTTATGCTCACTGCTCAATTGAGCAACGGAATGGCGCGTGACTGAACTGACTCCACTGCAAAACCTCTGGCTGACAGAAACCATCCGCCTGCGTGAAGAACACGCAGGTCCCCTGGAGGATCTGGAAGCCAATCGTCTGGCCCGCGCGGCCGGCGGCGATCTGCCGAGCCGCATTCAACGCCGCGCGGCATGGCTGGCCGAGCGCGACGGGCTGAGCGCTGCGCTCACTCACTGGCTGCAAGGCGCACGTCTGGCGCTGGTGCTGCTGATGATCTTCGCGGTGCTGAGCGGCGCCGGTCTGGCCTTCGCCGCGCTGAGTCAGACGCCGGTCAATGTGTTCTGGGCCTTGGGCAGCCTGCTCGGGCTGAACCTGATTCTGCTGTTGAGCTGGGCGCTGGGGCTGGTCTTTGCCGGCGAACACGGCACCACTCTTGGGCGTTTGTGGCTGTGGCTCAGCGAAAAATTCGCCCGTGACGCCAAAGCCGCACAACTCGCACCGGCCCTGCTGTTGATGCTGCAACGCAAAAAACTCAACCGCTGGGCGCTCGGCACACTGGTCAACGGCCTGTGGCTGCTGGCGATGCTCAGCGCGCTGGTGTTGCTGCTGACGCTGATGGCGACCCGGCGCTACGGCTTCGTCTGGGAAACCACCATTCTCAGCGCCGACACGTTCATCAACATGACCCAAACCCTCGGCGCGCTGCCGGCGCTGCTCGGCTTCAACGTGCCGACCGTAGAGATGATCCGCGCCAGCGGCGACGCTGCACTGAACATCGAAAGCGCCCGCCAAGCCTGGGCAACGTGGTTGGTCGGCGTATTGGTGGTGTACGGCGTGCTGCCGCGCCTGCTGCTGGCACTGTTTTGCTTCTGGCGCTGGAGCAGTGGCAAAGCGGCGCTGAGTCTGGACTTGAACCTGCCCGGCTACGCCCAGTTGCGCGAACGCCTGATGCCGACCAGCGAGCGCCTCGGCATCAACGATGCGGCGCCGCAGCAGTTGCATCGGGTCGAAAGCAGCGTCAGCGAACATGCGAGCGACGGTGCCCTGCTGGTCGCCATCGAACTCGACGACCAGCGCCCCTGGCCTCCGGCCCTGCCGAAAACCGTGAACAACGCCGGGATTCTAGACAGCCGCGAATCGCGGCACAAACTGCTCGAACAACTCAGCCGCTTCCCCCCTGCGCGCCTGCTGATCGCCTGCGATCCACGGCGCTCGCCGGACCGCGGTAGCCTCGCGCTGATCGCCGAACTGGCGCGCAATGCCGGCGCCACCCGCGTCTGGCTGCTGCAAGCACCGCCCGGCGAAGCGCTGGACAGCGCACGCCTCGGCGACTGGCACCTCGCCCTGCAACAACTGGAGCTGCCATTCGCCGATTGCGCGCCGATGAACTGGCTGGAGAACGGTCATGACTGATGCCCGGAAAACGCCGCTGAAACTTGCAGTGGTCGGCCACACCAACGTCGGCAAGACCTCGCTGCTGCGCACCCTGACCCGCGACGTCGGTTTCGGCGAGGTCTCGCACCGGCCAAGTACCACTCGGCATGTCGAGGGTGCGCGGTTGTCGGTGGACGGCGAGCCACTGCTTGATCTCTACGACACGCCCGGGCTGGAAGACGCGATTGCCCTGCTGGATTTCCTCGAGCGTCTGGAGCGTCCGGGCGAACGCCTCGACGGTCCGGCGCGACTGGCGCGCTTTCTCGACGGCAGCGAGGCACGCCAGCGTTTCGAACAGGAGGCGAAAGTGCTGCGGCAACTGCTGGCCTCCGACGCCGGACTCTACGTGATCGACGCCCGCGAGCCGGTGCTGGCCAAGTACCGCGATGAACTGGAAGTGCTCGCCAGTTGTGGCAAGCCGCTGCTGCCGGTGCTGAATTTCGTCAGCAGCGCCAACCATCGCGAGCCGGACTGGCGCGAAGCGTTGGCGCGGCTCGGCCTGCATGCGCTGGTGCGTTTCGACAGCGTTGCACCGCCGGAGGACGGCGAGCGGCGGCTGTACGAAAGCCTCGCATTACTGCTGGAAAATGCCCGCCCGCAACTGGAACGGCTGATCGCCGATCAACAGGCCCAGCGCCTCGCGCGCCAGCAAAGTGCGGCGCGCTTGATCGCCGAATTGCTGATCGATTGCGCCGCGTGCCGACGCAGCGTGGTCAGCGAGGCCGAGCAGGAACAGCAAGCGATCAGCGAGCTGCGCAAGGCTGTGCGTCAGCGTGAGCAGAAGTGTGTTGAGGCGCTGCTCAAGTTGTATGCGTTTCGTCCACAGGATGCGGCGGCGAGTGATTTGCCGTTGCTGGACGGGCGTTGGGGCGATGACCTGTT
The DNA here is from genome assembly GCF_002878485.1 of Pseudomonas sp. AD21. NCBI lineage: Bacteria > Pseudomonadati > Pseudomonadota > Gammaproteobacteria > Pseudomonadales > Pseudomonadaceae > Pseudomonas > Pseudomonas sp. AD21. The sequence continues at coordinate 188,635 of NZ_NQYG01000006.1, read as the reverse complement.
CAACCCGGAAACCCTGAAGCAACTGGGGGTTCGCGTCGGCGGCGGGATTGCTGCCGGTGCTGCGGCCGGTGCCGGGGTGGATTTGCTGGTGGGCGGCATTACTCTTGGTGCTGCGGCTTTGGCTGGCGCGATTGCCGGTGGTGCGCTGCAAACGGCGCGCAGTTATGGCAGTCGTTTGCTGGGCAAGATCAAGGGCCAGCGGGAATTGACGGTGGATGATGGGGTGTTGCGGCTGTTGGCGTTGCGTCAGCGGCAACTGTTGCTCGCGCTCGATCAGCGCGGGCATGCGGCGATGGACGCGGTTCAGGTTGCAACGCCGCAGGACAAAACCTGGCGCGAGGGCAAGTTGCCGGATGCGCTGAGCAAGGCCCGGGCGCATCCGCAGTGGTCATCACTGAACCCGCATGCGAAGTTGAATCAGGCAGAGCGGCAGGAGCAGATTGATTTACTGGCTGCAGAGCTTTAGCGCCTGTTTCGGCCTCTTCGCGAGCAAGCCCGCTCCCACAGTTTGATCGCATTCCTTATGGTAGAACTCGGTCGAATGTGGAAGCGGGCTTGCTCGCGAATGGCGCGACTCGGTGCCGGGGATTACGCCGCCAGCAGCCGCACCGCTTTCTCCTTCAACACCCGAAGATCCATCACCGGCACCGCCGTCTCCTTGGCCAACTCATCCCACTGGCGCATCCGCAGGCTGACGGCACACAACGGATCCCGCTCAAACGCATCCGCATCAGCCTCGCTCATCACCCCACCCTGATATTCCAGGGTCCGGCGACTCGCTTCACTCAAGCGCTCGAAATACTCCGGCTCGCGCAAGGTCAGATAACGTTTGGCCTGCACGTGGTATTCCACCAGCCGTGCCAGGCGCTCACTGAACCCGGCCTCACGCAAATAATTCGCGCCCAGCCGCTCATGGCTGACTACACCATAACCGCCCATGTTCTCGGCGCCCTCGGCACACAAATGGCCGATGTCATGGAAGAACGCCGCCAGCACGACTTCGTCGTCGAAGCCTTCGGCAATCGCCAGTTCGGCGGCCTGGGACATGTGTTCGATCTGCGACACCGGCTCGCCGATGTAATCGCTGCTGCCGAAGCGCTCGTACAACCCGAACACCCGGGCGACGACTTGTTGGTGATCCGCCATCAGATTTCCTCCAGCAATTGCGCGATGTTGCGCTCGGCCAGCGCCGGGCCGACGCTCATGCCGACGCCGGTGTGCATCAGCGCCACACTCAACCCCGGTGCCGGACGCAGGAACGAAAACGGCCCCGGCCCTCGGGAACCATAGACTCCCTGCCAACGCTCGACCACTTGCACCTTGCAGCCCAGCGTCTGCTCGGCCAATTCCAGCATCCAGTTGTCGACCTGCTCGGCATTGAATGGCGAAGGGTCGCTGCCGTAATGATGCGAGTCGCCGATGATCAGTTCGCCGTACGGTGTCGGGCTGATCAGCAGGTGAATGCCATTGTCATGCAGGTGCGGTTGCTCGCGCAGGATCTGCGCCTGCACCGCTGCCGCTTCCGGTAAATCGGCGAAGGCGCCGTAGTGCACGCAACTCAGGCCGGTGAGCAAGGCATGTTGCAGATTCAGCTCGATCTGCGGTTTGGCGCGGAGCATTTGCAGGCGGCAGATCTGCGGGTCGAGCGCAGCAATCGGCTCGGCCAGCAGGGTCTGATAATCGTGGCCGGAGCAGACGATGATCTGCTTCGCCGTGAAGGTGCCGGCGGTGCTTTGCAGGCGCCCCGGTTCGACGTCGCGCACCAGCGTCGAGAAGTGAAACTCGACGCCGAGGTCGCGGCGCAGATAGTCGATCAGCGCCGGGATCGCTTCGCGCGAATACAACTGTTGATCGTCCATACCGTGCAACGCGGCACGGTGGTGGCTGAACTGACCGTGGTACAGATCGCGCAGGGCAGCACCGCGCATTAGCTCGATGTTGTAACCGTGTTCCACGGCGCGGCCGTTGCAGAAGGCTTCCAGCAGGTGTTCTTCAGCTTCGGTGCGGGCGAACAGGTACGAGCCGTTACGCTTGATTTGCAAACCGGCGAGTTGCGCCCAATCGCCCCAGATTTCGCGGCTGGCTTTGGCCAGTTCCAACATTTGACCGGGTGGTTGGCCGGTGACCAAGGCTTGGCCGAAGTTGCGCACCGAAGCGCCGAGGGGCGTGGCGGTGCGTTCGAAAACGCTGACCTTGAGGCCGCGTTTGGCGGCGGCGTAGGCGTGGGAAAGGCCGAGGATGCCGGCGCCTACAATCAGCAAGTCTTGGTGTTGTGTCATTGAAATGTGCTCTGAAGGAGAGACCGCCTTCGCGAGCAAGCCCGCTCCCACAGGGGATTTGGGTGTTCACAAAATTTGTGTTCACGGGAGATCCAATGTGGGGGCGAGCCTGCCCGCCCCCGGGGAGTTGTGTTGTGAACACGGTCCACTGTGGGAGCGGGCTTGCTCGCGAAGAGATCCTGTCAGTCGATAGAGATCTTACTTGGCGACAACTTTCTCGGACTTGCCGTCATAACGCTTGCGCCATTCGGTCAGGATCTCGTCGCGGTTCTTCGAGGCCCAGGCGAAGTCGTTCTTGATCAGGCGCTGCTCGTAGTCGGCCGGCAGTTCGGTCTGCGGCTTGGCGATGCCCGGCTGTGCAAGAACAGCGAAGTTCTCCTTGTACAAGTCCATCGCCTCGGCGCTGGCGGAGAAGTCGGCCAGTTTTTTCGCTGCGTCTTCATGCGGCGTGCCTTTGATCACGGCAGTCGCTTCGATCTCCCAGCCCAGGCCTTCCTTCGGCAGGATGATGTCCAGCGGCGCACCCTGACGCTTCAGCTGTACCGCCGGGTATTCAAAAGAAATCCCGATCGGGAATTCGCCTGCAGCAGCCAGTTTGCAAGGCTTGGAACCGGAGTGAACGTACTGGCCGATGTTCTGGTGCAGACCGTCCATATAGGCCCAGCCCTGCTTCTCGCCGAAGGTTTGCAGCCAGGCGCTGACGTCGAGGAAACCGGTGCCGGACGACGCCGGGTTGGGCATGACGATCTTGCCCTTGTACTCAGGCTTGGTCAGGTCCTGCCAGCTCACGGGTTTGCTCAAGCCCTGCTTCTCAGCCTCAACAGTGTTGAAGCAAATGGTTGCGGCCCACACGTCCATGCCGACCCAGGCTGGCGGGTTGGCGGCGTCGCGGTAGTTCGCGCCGATCTTGCCCAGATCCTTCGGCGCATAGCTTTGCAGCATGCCTTGCTGGTCGAGGATCGCCAGGCTGGAAGCCGCCAGACCCCACACCGCATCAGCCTGTGGACGAGCCTTCTCGGCCAGCAGTTTGGCGGTGATGATCCCGGTGGAATCGCGCACCCATTTGATCTCGACGTCCGGGTTGGCCTTTTCGAATGCGGCTTTGTAGGCGGTCAGTTGCTCGGCTTCGAGGGCGGTGTACACCGTCAACTCGGTTTTTGCCGCGACGGCATTCAGGCTGAAAGTAGCGAGCACAGCAGCGGCCAGGGCCATAGGCTTGAACATGATCGATTTCCTGTAATGAGTTGAACGGGGTTGGAATCAGTGACCGGGCGCGGTTTGCCGCCAGGCTTGAGAACGGCGCAGCAAGCCGCGCGAAGCCCACGCCAGCAGCAAGGACACGCCTGCCGAGGTGAACAGAATCAGGGTCGACATCGCCGCCGCGCCGCCGACGTTGCCGGCGTCATCCATGTTCAGCACCGCCACCGCCGCAAGGATCGTGTCGGGGCTGTAGAGGAAGATCGCAGCAGAAACAGTGGTCATCGCCGAGACGAACAGGTAGCGCACGATGTCCAGCAGCGCCGGCAGGCAGATCGGCACGGTGACGCGCAAGTAATGCCGGTACAGCGGCGCCTTGAGCGACAGCGCGGCGGCTTCAAACTCGGCATCGAGCTGGCGCAGCGCGGTGGTCGCGGTCATTTGTGCGGTGGTCAGATAGTGCGCAATGGTGCAGACGATCAGCAGCGTCATCGTCCCGTAGAGCACGTGCAGCGGGTTGCCGCTGAGGTTGAAGAAGAAGACGTAACCCAGACCAAGCACCAGCCCCGGCACCGCCATTGGTATGAAACTGAGCATGCGCAACGTCAGGTTGAGGCCGCGCTGGGTGCGGGTTTTCTCCATCAGATAAGCGCCGATGAAGATCAGCACACTGCCGATCAGTCCCGTGCCCAGCGCCATCTTCAGGCTGTTGCTATAGGCCAGCCAGCCACCGCCGGCGGTTTCGTTGAACTGGTAGTGATTGAGCGACAGCGACAGGTTGTACGGCCAGAACTTCACCAGCGACGAGAACACCGCCATGCCGAACACCAGAATCAACGCGGCGCTGATCAGTAAAACAATCGCCAGATAACAACCGTCACGCAGTGTCGACGGTGCCGGCTTGAACACCTGAGCACGACCGCTCATGGAATCGCCGTGACGCCGGCGCAGCCAGGCATCGACGCCGAAGCTGAACAGCGCCGGCAGCAACAGCACCATGCCGATCAACGCGCCGCGACCGAATTGTTGTTGGCCGACCACGGCTTTGTAGGCTTCCAGCGCCAGCACTTGATAGTCACCACCGACCACCACCGGCACGCCGAAATCAGTGATGGTCAGGGTGAACACCAGACAGAACGCGGCGAACACCGCCTGGCGAGTCGCCGGCCAGGTGATGCTGCGAAAAGCCTTGGCGGGGCTGGCACCCATGCTCGACGCGGCGTCGAACAGGCGCGCATCGGCCAGCGACAATGCCGAGAGCAAAATCATCAACGCATGGGGGAAGGTGTAAATCACCTCGCCCAGCACGATCCCCCAGAACCCGTAGATGTTGTCCGACAGCAGCCCGCGCAACATGCCCTGGTTGCCGAACAGATAGACCAGCGCAATCCCCGGCAGCATCGACGGCGCCATCAGCGGCAGCAGGGAAATTCCGCGCCAGATGCCCTTGGCCGGAATCAGTGTGCGTTGCAGCGCGTAGGCAAACAGGTAGGCCAGCGGTACGACGATGGCCGCGACGCTGAGGGAAACTTTCAGGCTGTTGCCGAGCAGCCAGTGGAAATTGTCGCTGGCCACCAACTCCCTGGCGGCGAGCCAGCCACCGCCCTGCCCGGCCTCGCTGCTGAAACCGCGCCAGAAGATCGCCAGCAATGGCAGCAGCACCGCGACACCGAGCAGCAACAGCAGCAGGACTTTGCCGCCGAGGACGAAGATCCGGTCACCGACCTCGGCACCGGACACCTGCTGCGCCTGCTTGTGCGGTAGCGGCAGTGCGATGTTCGCGCTCATCAGGCGAACACCTGCAGGCTGCGCGGTGGCAAGGCGACCATGATCTGCTGCGCGCCAAGACGCGGCATGGCTTCCGGCGCCAGTTCGGCGAGCAGTGAATGGCCCGGCAGTTGATCGAGCTCGAAGCTCATGCGGCAGCGGTTACCGAGGAAGGTGATCTCGCGGACCTTGGCCGGGAACAGGTTTTCTTCGTGCACCAGCGGATTGACGTTGATCGCTTCCGGGCGGCAGAACAAACGACCCGAGGCGCTGTGCACACTACCGTCGGCCAAGCGCAGGTTCATCCCGCCGACCTGCGCATGGCTGTCGCTGCTGCGCTGGAACGGCAACCAGTTACCCTGCCCGACGAACTCGGCCACGAACGGCGTGGCCGGGCGGTTGTAGATTTCCTGCGGGGTGGCGTACTGCTCGACGCGGCCGTTGTTCATCACGGCGATGCGGTCGGCCATCAACATGGCTTCGTCCTGATTGTGCGTGACCATCAGGGTGGTGATGCCGAGGTTGCGCTGCAGTTGGCGCAGCTCGGTGCACAGATGCTCGCGGACGCGGGCGTCCAGCGCCGACATCGGTTCATCGAGCAACAGCAACGACGGCGCGGGTGCCAGGGCGCGAGCCAGCGCGACGCGTTGCTGCTGGCCGCCAGACAACTGGCCCGGATACTTTTTTTCACTGCCGGTGAGGCCGACCAGTTCCAGCATCTGAGCGACGCGACGGCGCACTTCGTCGCGACCACTGCCGGCGAGGCCGTAGGCAATGTTCGCTTCAACCGTCAGATTGGGGAATAGCGCGTAGGACTGGAACAGAATCCCATAGTCGCGGGCCTGCGGGGCGAGATGGGAAACGTCGCGCTCACCCAGATACAACTCGCCGCTGTCCTGCTTTTCCAGCCCTGCGATGCAGCGCAGCAGCGTGGTCTTGCCGCAGCCCGACGGGCCGAGCAGGCACACCAGTTCACCGGCGGCGACATCGAGGGAGACGTTATCCAGCGCGGTGAACGCGCCGAAGCGTTTCTGCACGCCGCGCACTTTCATCGGCGCACCGGGGTTGGTCAGGGCAGTTGCGATGGCAGGATTCATGGACAGACCTCATCAAGCAGATGGGGCCAATCCTAGAGTTGTAATGCGTCCGTCATGTGGCAGTGAGGCAAAAACGGCCGATAGTGGTATTCAGGGATTTTGGTTCACCAGAGATCGTTCCCACGCTCTGCGTGGGAATGCCTCATCGGACGCTCCGCGTTCGGCTGTTGGGACGCAGAGCGTCCCGGGCTGCGTTCCCACGCGGAGCGTGGGAACGATCATTACGCTGGAGACATTTCCTGGGCCAAGCCGAGGAACGCCGCCGGCAACCGCGCCGCCTTCCTCTCCTTGAGGCAGTAAAGGTACTCAGGAATCTGCGGCGCACCCTCGATGGTCAACACGCGCAGTTGCGGATCATGCGGCACTTCCTGCCGCGCAATAATGCTGATACCGATATTGCGCAACACCGCCTCTCGAATCGACTCACGGCTGCCAATTTCCAGCAACGGCCCGAAACTCACCCCAGCAGTCGCGAGCAATTCTTCCGTCAGCCGCCGCGTCGTCGAGCCCGACTCACGCATCAACAACGTATGCCCGGCCAGTGCGCTCAATGCCACATGCTCCTGCGTCGCCAGCGGATGGTTGCGATGCACCGCCAGCACCAGCGGATCAGTCCCCAACACCCGACGAATCAACCGCGCATCCTCAAGCAACTGTGACGACGCCGCGACGTCCACCCGATAATCCTCCAGCGCTTCCAGCACCTGCTGCGAATTGCCGATTTCCACCGACACTTCCACCTGCGGCAGGCGCTCGCGGAAGGTCTTCACCAGATCGAGGATGTAATACGGCGCAGTGGCGGCGATGCGTAACGTGCCCTGCACCTGACCGCTGTTGCGCAGGAAGAACTCGATGTCGGACTCCTGCTGCAACAGCGCCTTGACCATCGGCAGCAACCGCGCGCCTTCGTCACTGACGCTCAGGCGCCGGCCGCCACGGTAGAACAGCTCCACCGAATACTGGCTTTCCAGGTTGCGGATCTGCGTGGTCACGGTGGGTTGGCTGAGGCCGAGTTTCTTCGCTGCCAGCGTGATGCTGCCCAAGCGGGCGACCATGTAAAACGCTTTCAGCTCGGCACTCAGCACAACCATCCCTCATCGTTTATTTACGCAACAGGCGCAAGCCGTTGAACACCACCAACAGGCTCACGCCCATGTCGGCGAACACCGCCATCCACATGGTGGCGAGCCCGGCGAAGGTTACCCCAAGAAAGATAGCCTTGATCACCAGTGCCAACGCGATGTTCTGTTTCAGAATGCTGGCGGTATTGCGCGACAGGCTGATGAACGCCGGGATCTTGCGCAGATCGTCGTCCATCAGGGCGACATCGGCGGTTTCAATCGCGGTGTCGGTACCGGCCGCCGCCATGGCGAAACCGATCTCGGCGCGGGCCAGTGCCGGGGCGTCGTTGATGCCGTCGCCGACCATGCCCACCCGGTGGCCCTGTGCATAAAGCTCTTCGATGGCTTGCAGCTTGTCGGTCGGCAGCAAGTCACCCTTGGCCTGATCGATGCCGACCTGCGCCGCGATCGCCTGCGCGGTGTGCACGTTGTCGCCGGTGAGCATCAGGGTTCTCACGCCCAGGGCGTGCAACTGGCGGATCGCTTCGCGGCTGGTTTCCTTGACCGTGTCGGCCACGGCAAACAGCGCCAGCGGGCCGGAGCTGTCGAGCAGCAGCACCACGGACTTGCCCTGCTTCTCCAGCGCGAACAGTTTTTCTTCCAGTTGCGGTGAGCACAGGCCCAGTTCTTCAACCAGACGGTGGTTGCCCAAGTGATAGGTCTGGCCGTTGACCTGGCCCTTCACACCGCGACCGGCCAGCGCTTCGAAGTTATCCACAGCCAGCGCAGCGAGATTCTTGTCCACAGCTGCATTGGCGATCGCCAGCGACACCGGGTGATCGGAACGTCCGGCCAACGCGGCAGCAATTGCCGGCGCCGTGGCGTCGGCGGTCGGGTCCAGCGACAGGTAATCGGTCTGCACCGGTTTGCCGTGGGTGATGGTCCCGGTCTTGTCCAGCGCCAGATAATCGAGCTTGAAACCGCCCTCCAGGTACACGCCGCCCTTGACCAGAATACCTTTGCGCGCGGCTGCCGCGAGGCCGCTGACGATAGTCACCGGGGTGGAAATCACCAGTGCGCATGGGCACGCGACCACCAGCAGCACCAGCGCGCGGTAGATCCAGTCGAACCACACCGCGCCCATGAACAGCGGCGGGATGATCGCCACGGCCAACGCCAGGACGAATACCACCGGGGTGTAGATTTTCGAGAACTGATCGACGAAGCGTTGGGTCGGTGCGCGCGCGCCTTGAGCCTGCTCGACGGCGTGGATGATCCGCGCCAGGGTCGAGTTATTCGCCGCGGCAGTGACCGCGTATTCTAGCGAACCGGCCTGGTTGATCGTACCGGCGAAGACTTTGTCGCCGACGGTTTTTTCCACCGGCAGGCTTTCGCCGGTGATCGGTGCCTGATCGATGGTCGAGCTGCCGCTGACGACTTCACCGTCCAGCGCGATACGCTCGCCGGGTTTTACTCGCACGCGGGCGCCGAGTTCGACGCTTTTAACCTCTTGTTCGATCCAGTTGCCGTCGGCTTGCTGCACCGTGGCCTGTTCCGGGGTCATCTGCATCAGACCGCTGATGGCGTTGCGGGCGCGATCCAGCGAGCGCGCTTCAATCAGTTCGGCCACGGTGAACAGGAACATCACCATTGCCGCTTCCGGCCACTGCCCGATCAGCACCGCCCCCGTCACCGCGATGCTCATCAGCGCGTTGATGTTGAGGTTGCGGTTCTTCAGGGCGATCCAGCCCTTTTTGTACGTCGTCAGGCCACCGCTGAGGATCGATACCAGCGCAATGATCGCCACCACCCAGGTCGGCGCGGCATTGGTGAAGTGGATAACTTCAGCCGCCAGCGCACCGACGCCGGACAGCGCCAGCGGCCACCAGTGTTTTTTCACCGGCGCAGGGGCCGGGGCTTCGACGCCCGCCTCCAGCGGCTCGGCGTGCATGCCGAGGGATTTGATCGCCTCAGTGATTGGCTCGGTACCCGGCAGGTTATGCGTCACGCCGAGCACGCGGTTGATCAGGTTGAATTCCAGTTGCTGTACACCGGCCAGCTTGCCGAGTTTATTCTGGATCAGCGTCTGCTCGGTCGGGCAGTCCATCGCTTCGATGCGGAAACTGCTCAACCGGGCGTCGGCGCTTTTCGTCTCGCTCAGTTGAATCAGCGACGGTGCAGCGGCTTTTGATGAACAGCAGGCATCGCCGCCGTGGTCATGTTTATGCACAGGCTGCAATTTATGACTGTGATCGTGCCCGTCGCCCGGCTTGTGGGAGTGGGGGTGGGTGTGCTGGGAATCGCTCATTGGTCGCGTCCATGAAGGTGCCTGTTGCCAAGTAAAGACCCTGTAGCCACTATAGGGTCAAGCACCCTTTTGGAGATTGCCGTCATGAAGATCGGAGAACTGGCCAAACTCACCGACTGCGCCGTGGAAACCATCCGCTATTACGAGCGCGAAAACCTGCTGCCGGAACCGGCCCGCAGCGACGGCAACTACCGCGTCTACACCCAGGCGCACGCCGAGCGCCTGACCTTCATCCGCAACTGCCGTACCCTCGACATGACCCTCGAGGAAATCCGCAGCCTGCTCGCGCTGCGCGACAGCCCGCAGGATCAATGCGAGAGCGTCAACGCGCTGATCGACGAGCACATCCAGCATGTGAAGGCGCGGATTGATGGATTGCTGGCCTTGCAGACACAACTGCTCGACCTGCGCCAACGTTGTGGCGAAGGGCCGATGGCTGATCAATGCGGGATCTTGCAGCGGCTGGAGGTGAGTGGCGGGGGTGTGGCGACAGAGGTCGAACACTCCCATGTAGGTCGTAGCCACGGCCACTAAGCCTCACGCAAGCCCGCTCCCACAGGGGTTGATGCGATGTTCAGATCACTTCGAAACTCACCTCGGTGGCTGCCCCTGTGCCCCAGAAAAAATTGGGACTCAGGCGAGCGCCCAAATAAATGAAGTATTTAACCGTGACGCTTTGGCCAACATGCGGCAGATAAACTTCAGGGGCGATATGAAACTCTATGGTCTGCTTTGGATTGACAGCCAATCTGCGCTGACGCTCGACCCAATGATCCGGCGATTGCGTCCAGAGAATTTCAATGCCGTAACAGGCGCGCAGGTTCTCAATCGGCGCCAGTCTTACGGTAATGCCATCAGGAAACGCAGCAGCTTCCAGCATTCCATTGACCACGCCTTCCACCTTAAGCACGGGCTTGCGGCCCAGTTCTGAAGCGACGAAGACTTTCCGCGCTGGGGAAGGGTTTGCACCACCGGCTTGCGGAAGATGAAAGAAGGTTACCTCGACGTCAAGACCTTGCAAACGCTTGAGCTCGCTGTCCGGGATGGCAATCGGGATCCAGTAATCTTTACCCTTCACCACAACATCTGCTGACTGGAACGACGGAGAACCGTCCAATGGCAGACACTCCAGGCGGAGCTTGTCGCCGACGGTGATTTGCGGCGAGGAAGGATCCAGCAGGGCGTACGTCGAATTGATAAACGGCGAGCCCGGGCCAATAATTTCCAGAGGAATGACAGCGCCTTCCGGCTCGGTTGTGCCGAACTCGAAATAGCGGTTTTCCTTTGAATAGAAGTAGGCGATCAGCGGCGCCTGTAATTCGGTTGCTGTCGCTGTCAGTGCCGTCTCGGTCGAGAAACCAGAGCCCGTATTGCCGTCATCGAAAAATCCACCTTTGCCTGACATGACCGTTACCTCGCTTTGGAGGCCTTCAGCTAATCACGGGATGCGGCACGCGGCTACTGTCAGAAATGACAGTGGAAGGAGAAACGAGACCTGAATATTCCACAAAACCAAATGTGGGAGCGCACTTGCTCGCGAAGGCGGTGTGTCAGTCGAGATCATCATTGACTGGTACACCGCCTTCGCGAGCAAGCCCGCTCCCACAGGGGTACAGAGTGAAGCTTTCAGACCGCCATCGGCGCGGTCATCGGCGCATGGTGCTCGTAGCCTTCCAGCGAGAAATCGCTCGGCTCCACCAACTCCAGCCATTCCGGCTGATATACGCCAGTCTTGGCAAATTCCGGTACGCGATCGGAGATTTTCAGTTTCGGCATGGCGAACGGTTCGCGCTTGAGCTGTTCGTTGAGCATGTCCAGGTGGTTCTCGTAGACGTGCGCATCACCGATGAAATAGGTGAACCAGCGCGGCGTGTAGCCGGTCAGGCGACCGATCAGGCTCAGCAGCGCGGCGCCTTCGGTGAGGTTGAACGGCGTGCCCAGGCCCAGATCATTCGAACGGATGTACAGGGTCAGAGAAATCTCTTTGGTCTCGACATTCGGGTGGAACTGGTACAGCAGATGGCACGGCGGCAGGGCCATTTCATCGAGCTGGGCGCAGTTCCAGCCGTGGAACAGAATACGGCGGCTGCCCGGATCCTTGATGATCGTGTCGACGCACTGGCGCACCTGGTCGATGGCTTTGTACAGCACCACGTAGGCCTGGCCGTCTTCTTCGCCCTGGGCGATCTGCTTGTAGCCGTTGCTCAGGGTTTGTTCGATGGCGGCGGTGTTGCTCAGCGGGATCTGCTTGTACGCCGGCCACTTGCGCCATTGCACGCCGTAGATTTCGCCGAGGTCGTCTTCGCCCTGACGGAACGGGTTGGCCAGCCACTGGGCGTTTTCGTTGGCGTTCTGGTCCCAGACCTTGCAGCCCAGCGCACGGAATTCAGCGGCGTTGTTCACACCACGCAGAAAGCCGCACATCTCGCCGATAGCCGATTTGAAGGCCATTTTGCGGGTGGTGATCGCCGGGAAACCTTCCTGCAGATCGAAACGCAGCATTGCACCCGGGAAACTGATGGTGTTGATGCCGGTACGGTTGGCCTGTTTGGTGCCGTTCTGGATGACGTGCGAGACCAGTTCGAGATATTGCTTCATGAGTTACCTGTGTCCTTTGAGCCCCGGCGTCGCGCGCCGGGGTTCGTAGTTTAAGCGGTCGGCGCAACCGGCGCTGCCGGCGCACGACGATAGGCCAGCCAGATCAGGAACAATCCACCGACGATCATCGGCACGCACAGAATCTGGCCCATGGTCAGCCAGTTCCAGGCCAGATAGCCCAGTTGCGCGTCCGGTACGCGGACGAACTCGACGATGAAACGGAAGATGCCGTAGAACAGCGCGAACATGCCCGAAACCGCCATGGTCGGACGCGGCTTGCGCGAGAACAACCACAGGATCAGGAACAGCGCCACGCCTTCGAGCGCAAACTGATACAGCTGCGACGGGTGACGCGGCAACTGCGCCGGATCGCTGAATGGCGGGAAGATCATCGCCCACGGCACGTCGGTCGGCTTGCCCCAGAGCTCGGCGTTGATGAAGTTGCCGATACGCCCGGCACCCAGACCGATCGGCACCATCGGTGCGACGAAGTCCATCAACTGGAAGAACGTCTTGCCGTTACGCTTGCCGAACCACACCGCCGCGAGCATCACGCCGATGAACCCGCCGTGGAACGACATGCCGCCCTTCCACACCTCGAAAATCAGCGTCGGGTTGGCGATGTAGGCGCTCAGGTCATAGAACAGCACGTAACCCAGACGTCCACCGACAATCACCCCCATCGACAGCCAGAACACCAGATCGGAGAGTTTCTCCTTGGTCCAGGTCGGATCGAAACGGTTGAGCCGGCTCGACGCCAGCAGCCATGCGCCGCCGATGCCGACGAGGTACATCAGGCCGTACCAGTGGATTTTCAGCGGACCGATGGCCAGGGCCACCGGGTCGATCTGCGGGTAAGGCAGCATTGCGACTCCTCGTTAGAGTTGAAACCAAAATTCCCGGGCGACGCTGCCACCTCAGGATTAAGCCAGGATTGCGACGGTTAAAGCAGGAAACTCACACCCACGCTGAACAGCAAAGCGGCGAACAGCCGTTTCAGCAAGCGCGGCGACAACCGATGCGCCAGACGCGCGCCGATGCGGGCGAAGACCATGCTGGTCAGGGCGATGCCCAGCAGCGCCGGCAAATACACAAAACCGAGACTATGCGGTGGCAACAACGGATCGTGCCACCCCAGAATCATGAAACTTAATGCACTGACCAAGGCGATTGGCAGGCCGCAGGCCGACGACGTCGCCACCGCTTGCTGCATCGGCACGCTGCGCCAGGTCAGGAACGGCACGGTCAAAGAGCCGCCACCGACGCCAAAAATCGCGGAAGCCCAACCGATGATGCTGCCGGCCACGGTCAGACCGAATTTGCCCGGCACCGTTCGGCTGGCCTTGGGTTTGATGTCCAGCGCCAGTTGCACCGAGATGATCAAGGCGAACACGCCGATGATCTTTTGCAGGTGCGGCCCGGAAATCGCCTCGGCAGTCAGGGCACCGAAACCGGCGCCCAGCAAAATGCCGACGGCCATCCACATGAAGATCGGCCAGCGCACCGCGCCACGACGGTGATGCTCACGCACGGCGTTGACCGAGGTAAAGATGATCGTCGCCAGTGACGTCCCGACCGCCAGATGGGTGAGGATCGACTGATCAAAGCCCTGCAGGGTGAAACTGAACACCAGCACCGGCACGATGATGATCCCGCCGCCGACGCCAAACAGCCCGGCCAGCACGCCCGCACAGGCGCCCAACGCCAGATAGAGCAGAAATTCCATGACCGTCTCCCAGACGCATCCCCAAAACCGGAGCGGCATGGTAACGGATGCATGCCCTTTGGCTCCACTTACGATGGATGCACGGACGACGACTGCGTAGAGTGAGCAAAAAACACACAAGGACCACCTTATGTGCCTGATTGTTTTCGCCTGGCGCCCGGGCCATGCCCAGCCGCTGATCGTCGCGGCCAACCGTGACGAGTTTTACGCCCGGCCGAGCCTGCCCTTGGCGCAATGGCCGGAGGCGCCGCATGTGCACGCGGGGCGTGATCTTGAAGCCGGTGGCACCTGGCTGGGGATCGGGGCCAACGGGCGCTTTGCCGCGCTGACCAATATTCGCGATCCGCAGCAGCCGCCAGCGCGCAAGTCGCGGGGCGAGTTGGTGGCGCGGTTTCTCACGGGCGATGCGTCGATTGATGATTATTTGAGCGATGTGGTCGGGCGTGCGGCGGAATATGCCGGGTTTAATCTGCTGCTCGGCAATAGTCATGAGCTGTGGCACTTCAATGCGCGGATGTCGGAGCCGGTGATGCTGGAATCGGGCGTCTACGGGTTATCGAATGCCGGGCTGGATACGCCGTGGCCGAAGTTGCTCAAGGCCAAGGCTGGGTTGAGTGCGGTGCTGGAGGATCCTCAGCCTGAGCAGCTGTTGGCATTGTTGAGTGATACGCAGACGGCCCCATCTGCCGAATTGCCAGATACCGGGGTGGGCATGGCGACGGAGTCATTGTTGTCGAGTGTGTTTATTGCCAGTCAGAGTTACGGGACGCGGGCGAGTACGGCGTTGATCGTTCAGGCGGATGGGACTCGGCGGATGGTGGAGCGGAGTTTCGGGCCATATGGCGGGCATCTTGGGGAAGTTGAGCTTTGCGTCTAAGAGCAAACCCTCACCCCAGCCCTCTCCCGGAGGGAGAGGGAGCCGACCGAGGTGTCTTGAGCCGTACATCGACCTGAAAGACCGAGTCGACTATGGATTCAACACAGCACCTTCAAATCGGTGTGAATCGATTATGGATTCAGCAAAGCATTTTCAGGTCGGCGTACCTCTGCAGCATCCCCCAATCAGTCCCCTCTCCCTTTGGGAGAGGGTTAGGGTGAGGGGCTTTTGATCTTCAGAGGGCCTTGACCACCGCCGGCGGATGCATCTTCGACAACCCAAGGTTCTTCAGCGCCAATTGCAGCGAGCTGTGGATCACTTGCGGGTTGTCGATGGTCATCAGCTCAGCCAGCAGATCCTTGGCCTTGCTCAGGTTGATCTGGCGCAGCATCCACTTGACCTTCGGCAGGTTGGTGGCGTTCATCGACAGGCTGTCGAAGCCCATCGCCATCAACAGCACCGCCGCTGCCGGATCACCGGCCATTTCACCGCAGATGCTCACCGGTTTGCCTTCGGCATGCGCATCGCGCACCACCGTTTGCAGAGCTTGCAGCACCGCCGGGTGCAGGTAGTCGTAGAGATCGGCCACCCGCGGGTTGTTGCGGTCCACCGCCAGCAGGTATTGGGTCAGGTCGTTGGAGCCGACCGAGAGGAAGTCCACCTGCCGCGCCAGCTCCTTGGTCTGGTACACCGCTGCCGGAATCTCGATCATCACCCCGATAGGCGGCATCGGCACGTCGGTGCCTTCATCGCGCACTTCGCCCCATGCACGGTGGATCAGGTGCAAGGCTTCTTCGAGTTCGTGGGTGCCGGAAATCATCGGCAGCAGAATCCGCAGGTTGTTCAGGCCTTCGCTGGCCTTGAGCATGGCGCGGGTCTGCACCAGGAAGATTTCCGGGTGGTCGAGGGTCACGCGGATCCCGCGCCAGCCGAGGAACGGGTTGTCTTCCTTGATCGGGAAGTACGACAGCGACTTGTCACCGCCGATGTCCAGGCTGCGCATGGTCACCGGTTGCGGGTGAAATGCAGCGAGCTGCTCGCGGTAGATCGCCAGTTGTTCCTTTTCGCTCGGGAAGCGCTGGTTGATCATGAACGGTACTTCGGTGCGGTACAGGCCGACACCTTCGGCGCCGCGCTTCTGTGCCCGCGCCACATCGGCCAGCAGGCCGGTGTTGACCCACAGCGGCATGCGGTGGCCATCGAGGGTCACGCACGGCAGGTCACGCAGGGTATCGAGGCCCAGCGCCAGTTGTTTCTCTTCTTCGACCACCTCGGCGAACTGCTTGCGCAGTACGTCGCTGGGGTTGGTGTAGACCTCGCCGCGGGTGCCATCGACGATCACCTCGATGCCGTCGACCTTGGCATACGGCAGGTCGACCAGGCCCATCACCGTCGGAATACCCATGGCCCGGGCCAGGATCGCGACGTGAGAGTTACCGGAACCGAGTACCGAAACCAGACCGACCAGCGTGCCTTCCGGCACCTCGCCGAGCATCGCCGGCGTCAGCTCTTCGCTGACCAGAATGGTTTTTTCCGGATAGACCAGGTTCTGCTGGCGCTCTTCCTGCAAGTACGCAAGCAGGCGGCGACCGAGGTCTTTGACGTCCGAGGCACGCTCGCGCAGGTAGGCGTCGTCCATCAGCTCGAAACGGTTGACGTGTTCGGTGACCACCTGACGCAGCGCGCCCTGAGCCCACTGGCCGGTCTTGATCACGGTGGTGATTTCGCTGCCCAGCGAGGCATCGTCGAGCATCATCAGGTAGACGTCGAACAGCGCGCGCTCTTCCGGGCGCAACTGGGTCGCCAGTTTGGCCGACAACGCACGCATGTCGGCGCGCACGCCTTCGATGGCGGTCTTGAACAACGCCAGTTCGGCGTCGATGTCGGTGATGTGCTTGTCTGGCACCACGTCCAGGTCCGCCGGCGGCAACATGACCACCGCCGTACCGACGGCCGCCCCGGGCGAACCCGGCACGCCGACGAACTTGGCTTCCTGAATGCCCTTGCCCTGACGACCCAGACCACGGATCGAACCGGTGGCCTCGGCGTGAGCAATTACACCGGCGAGCTGCGCGCTCATGGTCACGAGGAAGGCTTCTTCACCTTCGTCGAACTGGCGGCGTTCTTTCTGCTGGATGACCAACACGCCGACGACGCGACGGTGGTGAATGATCGGTGCCCCGAGGAAAGAGGCGTAGCGCTCCTCGCCGGTCTCGGCGAAGTAGCGGTAGCGCGGGTGATCCGCGGCGTTTTCGAGGTTCAGGGGTTCTTCACGCGTGCCGACCAGACCCACCAGACCTTCGTTGGGTGCCATGCTGACCTTGCCGATCGAGCGCTTGTTCAAGCCCTCGGTGGCCATCAGGACGAAGCGGTTGGTCTCGGGATCAAGCAGGTAGACCGAGCAGACCTGGCTGCCCATGGCCTCTTTGACGCGCAACACAATAATCCCCAACGCCGCCTTGAGATCCTTGGCGGAGTTAACTTCCTGGACGATCTTGCGCAGCGTATTGAGCATGGCTCGGGGTCGAACTCCGTCGTCAGTCGCGCGCTAAAAGGCGCGGGGCAAGCTCTTTGAGGGCGCGGCGATACACCTCGCGCTTGAATGTCACCACCTGGCCCAACGGATACCAATAGCTGACCCAGCGCCAGCCATCGAACTCCGGTTTACCGGTCAAATCCATCCGCACCCGCTGCTCGTTGGAGATCAGGCGCAGGAGAAACCATTTCTGTTTCTGGCCGATGCACAGCGGTTGGCTGTGGGTACGCACCAGACGTTGCGGCAAACGATAGCGCAACCAGCCCCGAGTACAGGCCAGTATTTCAACATCTTCACGTTCCAGGCCAACTTCTTCGTTCAGCTCGCGGTACAAGGCGTCTTCCGGCGTCTCCTCGGGGTTGATTCCCCCTTGCGGAAACTGCCAGGCATCTTGATTGATACGGCGAGCCCACAGCACCTGGCCGGCGTCATTCGTCAGAATGATCCCGACATTGGGGCGGAAACCATCGGGGTCGATCACGGCAACAACCTCGCAAACGCATGTCGCCGCATTGTTCCACAAAGCTTGATAAGGCGGCAACGAAGGTTCCTACCTTATGTGCACTCTTGTGAAAAGACCGTATTCTTGTCGCCTTTTTACTGACTTTTCAGCGGGTAACTGCAATGCGCCTGGCTCTATTCGATTTGGACAACACCCTTCTGGGCGGCGACAGCGATCACGCCTGGGGCGACTATCTGTGCGAACGCGGCTTCCTCGACCCGATCGCGTACAAGGCACGCAACGACGAGTTCTATCAGGATTACCTGGCCGGCAAACTGGATAACGCCGCGTACCTGAACTTCTGCCTGGAAATCCTCGGCCGCACCGAAATGGCCGTGCTCGATCAATGGCACAACGATTACATGCGCGACTGCATCGAACCGATCATGCTGCCCAAGGCGCTGGAGCTGCTGAAAAAGCACCGCGACGCTGGCGACAAACTGGTGATCATCACCGCCACCAACCGCTTCGTCACCGCACCGATTGCCGTGCGCCTGGGCGTTGAAACCCTGATCGCCACCGAATGCGAAATGATCGACGGCCGCTACAGCGGACGCAGCACCGACATTCCGTGCTTTCGCGAAGGCAAGGTGACGCGCCTGAATCGCTGGCTGGCAGAGAGCGGGCATTCGCTGGATGACAGCTATTTCTACAGTGATTCGATGAATGATTTGCCGCTGCTGGAGCAGGTGGCGAACCCGGTGGCGGTTGATCCGGACCCGAATCTGCGGGCTGAAGCCGAGAAACGTGGCTGGCCGGTGATTTCGTTGCGCGGCTGATGACGCCTTCGCGAGCAGGCTCTCTCCCAAATTGGATCTGTGTCGTTCACAAATCCCCTGTGCGAGCGAGCCCGCTCGCGAATGGGGCCAACCCGGTCTCAAGCCTTAAACAGGCTTGGCGCCCATCAACCCGGCAATCGCCACAAAGCAGACAAAGCTGAACAAGGCCAAGGCAAAACTGAACTTGCCGACGCCACCCGGCGCCTTGCGCAGGCGATTCAAACGCACCAGCAACCAGAACCATGCCAGCGCCGCCACGGTGTACAGCACGCTGGAGGCCAGCAGCCAGGTCTGCCCCAGTGGCCAGCCGACCAGATGCACCATGCCCCAGCCGGAGAACGGCATGCTCAACAGCGCCAGCCCCATCAACAGCCAGATGAACACCCGAGGCCGTTGCAAGGTGCGGCTGCCGGCCGTTGCGTCACCTTTGCGCCGTGTCAGTAAAACCCAGATTCCCAGACCCAGCGCACTGGCCAGCAACACCACCGTCGCCACCATGTGCGCCGTTTTCAGGGCGGTTAACGTTTCCATTGTTCGATTTCCTTATGGCCTGCCCATCAGCGTAGCCGCTCAGCCAAGAAACAGCTTATAGGCCGGGTTATCACTTTCATCCCAGTACGGGTAACCGATTTCCGCCAGCGCCGCCGGCACCAGATGACGCTCGTCATGAGGCACTTGCAGGCCCGCGACGACACGGCCGTCCG
Organism: Pseudomonas sp. AD21; assembly: GCF_002878485.1. Taxonomy (NCBI): domain Bacteria; kingdom Pseudomonadati; phylum Pseudomonadota; class Gammaproteobacteria; order Pseudomonadales; family Pseudomonadaceae; genus Pseudomonas; species Pseudomonas sp. AD21. The sequence continues at coordinate 169,204 of NZ_NQYG01000006.1, read as the reverse complement.
CCGCACCATGGTTGCGGTAATGGAACATCGAGATGTTCCAGCGTCCGCCGAGCTTGTTGAGGAAGTTGAACAGCGCACCCGGACGCTCCGGAAATTCGAAGCGCAGCACCACTTCATCGACCACTTGCGCCGCGCGCCCGCCGACCATGTGGCGGATGTGCAGCTTGGCCAGTTCATTGTCGGTCAAGTCGATGACCGGGAACCCTTGCTCGGTCAGGCTTGCCAGTAGCGCGCTGCGCGGATCGTTTTCCGGGTGGGTCTGCACGCCAACGAAGATGTGCGCTTCGCTGCCGGTGTTGTAGCGGTAGTTGAATTCGGTGATCTGGCGCTTGCCGATCGCTTCGCAGAAGGCCTTGAAGCTGCCGGCCTGCTCGGGGATGGTCACGGCGATGATCGCTTCACGGCCCTCGCCCAGCTCGGCGCGCTCGGCGACGTGGCGCAAGCGGTCGAAGTTGACGTTGGCCCCGGAGTCGATGGCAACGAAGGTCTGGCCGCTGACACCGCGCAACTCGACGTACTTCTTGATCCCGGCCACGCCCAAGGCACCGGCAGGTTCGGTGATCGAGCGGGTATCGTCGTAGATATCCTTGATTGCCGCACAGATCTCGTCAGTGCTGACGGTGATCACTTCATCAACGTAGTCTTTGCAGATGTCGAAGGTGTGCTGGCCGATCTGCGCCACCGCCACGCCATCGGCGAAAATGCCCACGGTCGGCAGCACCACGCGCTCACCGGCAGCCATGGCCGCTTGCAGGCAGTTGGAGTCGTCCGGCTCGACGCCGATGACTTTGATGTCCGGGCGCAGGTATTTCACGTACGCCGCGATGCCGGCAATCAGACCGCCGCCACCGACCGGCACGAAGATCGCGTCCAGCGGTTGCGGGTGCTGACGCAGAATTTCCATCGCCACGGTGCCCTGCCCGGCAATGGTGTGCGGATCATCGTACGGGTGGATGTAAACGTAGCCCTTTTCATCGACCAGTTTCAGCGAGTAGGCCAGCGCTTCCGGGAACGAATCACCGTGCAGCACCACTTTGCCGCCGCGCGAACGCACACCTTCGACCTTGATTTCCGGGGTGGTCTTGGGCATCACGATGGTCGCTTTCACGCCCAGTACTTTCGCCGCCAGCGCCAGACCCTGCGCATGGTTGCCCGCCGACGCGGTAACCACGCCACGGGCGCGCTCTTCATCGCTCAGTTGCGTCAGCTTGTTGTAGGCGCCGCGAATCTTGAACGAGAACACCGGCTGCAAGTCTTCACGCTTGAGCCAGATGTCATTGCCCAGCCGCTCGGAGAGCTGGCGAGCGTTCTGCAGCGGGGTTTCTACGGCAACGTCATAAACGCGCGAGGTGAGGATCTTTTTGACGTACTGTTCGAGCATCGGAAAGCATCACTGGCGATTGGGCGGGACCAAGGAGTCTAACCCGGCCTTTGCCTGGGCGACCACACTAAACAGGTGGTTTTAACCAGTGAGAACCCATTGTGGCGAGGGGATTTATCCCCGATGGAGTGCGAAGCACTCCCCCAGCAGTCATCAAGTGATACCGCACCCTCAGGTTTTACGACGACTGCGTCGCTGGTCGGAGCGGTGCGACGTTTCGTTAAATCCCCTCACCACAGGAGGTTTTCGCCGGGCATGGGGATATAATACCGGCCTTTCCGTTCTTACCTTGCCCGCTTCCGGAGCCCGCATGACCCAGGATCAACTCAAACAGGCAGTGGCTCAGGCCGCCGTCGACTTCATCCTTCCAAAACTCGACGACAAGAGCATCGTCGGGGTCGGCACCGGCTCCACCGCCAACTGTTTCATTGATGCGCTGGCCCAGCACAAGGGCGCGTTCGATGGCGCGGTCGCCAGCTCCGAAGCCACTGCCGCGCGCCTCAAGGGCCACGGCATTCCGGTGTATGAACTGAACACCGTCAGCGACCTGGAGTTCTACGTCGACGGCGCCGATGAGAGCGACGCGCACCTGAACCTGATCAAGGGCGGCGGCGCAGCCCTGACCCGCGAGAAGATCGTCGCGGCCGTGGCCAAGACCTTCATCTGCATCGCCGACGCCAGCAAACTGGTACCGGTGCTGGGCGAATTCCCGCTGCCGGTCGAAGTGATCCCGATGGCCCGCAGCCACGTCGCCCGTCAACTGGTGAAACTGGGCGGCGACCCGGTGTACCGCGAAGGCGTGCTGACTGACAACGGCAACATCATCCTCGACGTGTACAACCTGCAGATCACCAACCCGGTGGAGCTGGAAGCGCAGATCAATGCGATCGTCGGCGTGGTCACCAACGGCCTGTTCGCGGCGCGTCCGGCGGATCTGTTGCTGCTGGGCACCAGCGAAGGCGTGAAAACCCTGAAGGCTGAGTAAGCCTGGCTGTCCACAGCTTGTGGGCAGATGCATTACCCCTGTGGGAGCGGGCTTGCTCGCGAAAGCGGTGGTTCAGTCAATGCAGATGTCGACTGATCCACCGCTTTCGCTAGCAAGCCCGCTCCCACATTTGGTTTTTTGCGGTGTCAGTCAGTTTTGCGCTGGTTTCTTGAAGACGTAAAACAGGTTCGGCTCGCTCACCAGATACAACGTCCCGTCATCATCCATCGCAATGCCTTCGGCCTGCGGCACCCTCTTCTGCAAGCCCTGCCGACCCTTGTTCAGCGACAAGGTGCTCAATGGGCGCCCGTCCACATCCAGCTCCAGAATCAGCCCCGACTCGTCGGACAGCGCCAGCAAATGGCCGCTGCGCTCGTCGTATTGCAGGCTCGACAGATCGCGCACGAACATCCCGGCATCGCGCTTGGGGTTGTTGATCACGTGCACGGCGTAGGACTTTTCCGGATTGAAGTGCGGAAATCCGTGCACTTCATAAATCAGCATCGGATCACGCTCCTTGGCCACGAACAGGCGCTTGCCCACCGAGTCATACGCCAGACCTTCGAAGCCCTTGTTGCCGCTCATGTGTACGCCAAGGGTCATCTGTTCGGCGTCCGCCGCATCGAGGAACGTGGTGTCCTTTTGCAGATGGACCTTGATCAGCCGTTGCTGGCGCTCGTCGGTGATCACGTAGGTGTCGGCGCTGATGAACTCCATCGCTTCCGGATCACCGAAGCCGATCAGTGCGATACGCCGCAGGATCTTGCCTTCGAGTGATAACTCGACCAGCTCGGCATTTTTGTTGGTCACGGTGAACAGGCTGTTGCGCACCGGATCGTAGGTCAGCGCCGACACATCATCGTTCAGCCCGTCGATGACCCTGGCTTCGACCTCGACCCGGTATTGATCCAGGCCAATGGCCTCGCTGCTCAATGGCTGCCACAGGGTGTGCAGGTTGAACCAGGCGCGCTCGAACAGGCGCAGGTATTGGCCGAGCGCGATCAATGCGATCAGAGCCATCACCGACAGGATGACAAACAGGGGCTTGGGGCGGGCAAGTCGACGCATTCGGGCAGGCTCGGGATCAAAACAGGCGGATGAAATATCACGCCTGTCTGAACTGAAGCTTAATGGCCACTTGCCCGTGACCACAAGCCGGGGCCGATGGGCTTACTTCTGCTTTTCGAAGCGATAGAACAGGTTTGGCTCGCTGACCATGTACAGCGTGCCAGCCTCGTCCATGGTCACGCCTTCAGCGCGGGGAATGGTGTTCTTCAAACCGTTGAAGCCGCCGAGCAGGGTCATGAAGCTGACCTGCTCACCCTTCTCGTCCAGCTCCAGCAGCAGGTGCGAGTCGGCGGACAGCACCAGGGTGTGGCCGGTACGCGGGTCGATTGCCAGCGCAGACAGGTTGCGGATATCCAGTTCATCGCTGGCCAGCTTCTGCTTGTCGCCCTTGAGGATCTGGCTGCCGTCGCTTTTCCAGGTGAACAACGCCGGCGGGCGCTCTTCGCCCAACAGCAACTGCTGGTTGCGCGGATCCCAGGTGATCGCTTCGAACGCCTTGTTCTGGTTTTTCGACGGGCCGAGGTCGTATTTCGGGAAGTCGGCGATATTCAGCTCACGGGTGCTGGCATCGACCTTGACGATGGTCAGCAGGTGATCGCGTTCGTCGACGATCGCCATCAAGCCGTTTTCCATCACGGTCACACCTTCCGGGTTGACCCAGCCCACCAGCGGCATCTTGCGCAGCACATCGCCCTGCAGGGTCAATTCGACCAGGAACGGGTTCTTGCCCATTACCGAAAACAGGGTTTTGGTCTGCGGGTTATAGGACAGGTCCGAGGCTTCGTCCTTTTCCATGCCCGGCAGCAGTTTGCCGTCGATCACCGCCCGATAGTCCGGCAACCAGATGCTGGCTTTCTGCTCGGCCTGACTCTCGAAACGCTCGCGCACCCAGAGCAGGCCACGGTCATCCCAATGCATGGCAAACGCCAGACCATAAGCGGCGGCGAGCACCAGCAACAGCCAGACATACCAGCGCAGGGCAAAACGTGAGCGACGAGGAGGATTGAGCTGAGTTTGAGCTGACATCAGGGACGCGTTCCGAAAATTCAGGCTATGGGTAATAGCACAAAGAGGCCGGCTCAGACGCCAGAATGAGAGGAATTATCCGGACAGGATGTGAAAAAAACGGCAAATGGCGGGATTGCCCTTCGTCTTTGCGGGCCGCGACACAGAACCAATGTAGGAGTGAGCCTGCTCGCGATGGCGTCGGCTCAGTCAACACGTTCGTTAACTGACAGACTGCTATCGCGAGCAGGCTCACTCCTACAGGGGGATTGCAGTGGGTTAACGCACGCTGCTGGTGAAGCTGCTCGCACCGACCAGTTCCAGCACGATATCGTCGCCGACATTCAGCGGGCCGACACCCACAGGCGTGCCAGTGAGGATCACGTCACCGGCCTGCAGCGAGAAGCAGCCGGCCATGTGCTGGATCATCGGCACGATCGGGTTGAGCATCGCGCTGCTGTTGCCGTCCTGGCGCACTTCACCGTTGATGGTCAGGCGAATGCCGATGTCGGTCAGGTCAGCGAAGGTGCTACCGACCACGAACGGGGCGATCACCGCCGCGCCGTCGAACGACTTGGCGATTTCCCATGGCAGGCCCTTGGACTTGAGCTCAGCCTGTTTGTCGCGCAGGGTCAGGTCCAGCGCCGGGGCGAAACCCGAGATCGCATCGAGCACTTCTTCGCGGCTCGGCTTGGTCGACAGCGGCTTGCCGATCAGCACGGCGATTTCCGCCTCATAGTGCACCGAACCGCGCTCGGTCGGAATGCTGAAACCGCCTTCCAGCGGCACCACACAACTGCCCGGCTTGATGAACAGCAATGGTTCGGTAGGGACCGGATTGTCCAGTTCCTTGGCGTGTTCGGCGTAATTACGGCCAATGCACACCACTTTCCCGATCGGGAAGTGAATGCGTGTGCCGTCGACATACTGGTGCTGATAGCTCATTTACCGACTCCTGCCTTCATTGATTCAAGGGATTGCCAATCAAACCGCGAAGATCTTGCCCGGATTCATGATGCCGTTCGGGTCGAACACCGCTTTGACCGCTTTCATGTACTCGATTTCGACCGGGGAGCGGCTGTACGTCAAGTAGTCGCGCTTGGTCATGCCCACGCCATGCTCGGCGGAAATCGAGCCGTTGTATTTCTCGACGGTCTCGAACACCCATTTATTGACGGTCGCGCACTTGGCGAAGAACTCGTCCTTGCTCAGGTTATCCGGCTTGAGAATGTTCAGGTGCAGGTTGCCGTCGCCGATGTGGCCGAACCAGACAATTTCGAAGTCCGGATAATATTCGCCGACGATCGCGTCGATTTCCCGCAGGAATGCCGGCACTTTCGAGACAGTGACCGAGATGTCGTTCTTGTACGGCGTCCAGTGCGAAATGGTCTCGGAGATGTACTCGCGCAGCTTCCACAGGTTCTGCAGCTGGGTTTCGCTCTGGCTCATCACGCCGTCCAGCACCCAGCCCTGCTCGACGCAGTGCTCGAAGGTTTCCAGAGCGCTGTTGGCCACCTCTTCAGTGCTCGCTTCAAATTCCAGCAGTGCATAGAACGGGCAGTCGGTTTCGAAAGGGGCCGGCACATCACCACGCCCCAGCACTTTGGCCAGAGCCTTGTCGGAGAAGAACTCGAAGGCGGTCAGGTCGAGCTTGCCCTGGAAGGCATGCAGCACCGGCATGATCGAGTCGAAGTCAGCGGTGCCGAGGACCATCGCGGTGAGATTTTTCGGCGCGCGATCCAGACGCATGGTCGCTTCAACCACAAAGCCGAGGGTGCCTTCGGCGCCGATGAACAACTGGCGCAAGTCGTAACCGGTGGCGTTCTTGATCAGATCTTTGTTCAGTTCCAGCACATCACCCTTGCCGGTGACCACTTTCATGCCAGCGACCCAGTTGCGGGTCATGCCGTAGCGAATCACCTTGATTCCGCCGGCATTGGTGCCGATATTGCCGCCAATCTGGCTGGAACCGGCAGAAGCGAAGTCCACCGGGTAGTACAGGCCCTTCTCTTCAGCGACGTTCTGCAAATGTTCGGTGACCACGCCCGGCTGACAAACAGCCGTGCGATCGGTGAGGTTCACGTCGAGAATCTGATTCATGTAGTCGAACGACACCACCACTTCGCCATTGGCGGCCACGGCGGCGGCAGAAAGTCCGGTTCGCCCGCCAGATGGCACCAGCGCCACTTTGTGGGTGTTGGCCCAACGGACAATCGCCTGCACCTGCTCGATGGTCTTGGGAAACACAATGGCGCTCGGCGCGGGCGCGAAGTGCTTGGTCCAATCCTTGCCGTACGCATTCAGGGAGTCGGCGTCGGTCAGGACCTTGCCAGGCTCGACCAGGGTCTTCAGTTCATCAATCAGGGCAGGATTGGTCATCGACAGAACTCTCGAACAATTCATGGTCATCCTGAAGACGCTTCACGTCGCAGGAATGAGTGTTTCGCGGGGTGGCTATGCTAGCATACCGACCCCGCAGGCCAGTGCCCAAGGCCAGTTCTGCGGTGACGGCTTTCTTGCCGTGCGGGTCAGCTCCAGGCTGCTCCCCTCCCTGCCATTTTTCTCCGGGATACAGGTTTACGCAGATGAGCAAGACTTCTCTCGATAAGAGCAAGATCAAGTTCCTTCTTCTCGAAGGCGTCCACCAATCGGCTGTCGACGTCCTCAAGGCGGCGGGCTACACCAGCATCGAATACCTGACAGGCTCCTTGCCGGAAGCCGAGCTCAAGGAAAAGATCGCTGACGCTCACTTCATCGGCATTCGTTCGCGCACACAACTGACCGAAGAGATCTTCGATCACGCGAAGAAGCTGGTGGCAGTCGGCTGTTTCTGCATCGGCACCAACCAGGTTGACCTGAGTGCTGCCCGCGAGCGCGGTATTGCCGTGTTCAACGCGCCGTACTCCAACACCCGTTCCGTAGCGGAGCTGGTACTGGCCGAAGCGATTCTGCTGCTGCGCGGCATCCCTGAGAAAAACGCTTCCTGCCACCGTGGCGGCTGGATCAAGTCCGCAGCCAACTCCTTCGAGATCCGTGGCAAGAAACTCGGCATCGTCGGCTACGGCTCGATCGGTACTCAGCTGTCGGTACTGGCTGAAGGTCTGGGCATGCAAGTGTTCTTCTACGACACCGTGACCAAGCTGCCGCTGGGCAACGCCACTCAGGTCGGCAACCTGCACGAGTTGCTGGGCATGTCCGACATCGTCACCCTGCACGTTCCGGAAACCGCTGCGACCCAGTGGATGATCGGCGAGAAGGAAATCCGCGCCATCAAGAAGGGCGGCATCCTGATCAACGCCGCGCGCGGCACCGTGGTCGAGCTCGACGCCCTGGCGGACGCGATCAAGGACAAGCACCTGATCGGCGCGGCCATCGACGTATTCCCGGTGGAGCCACGCTCCAACGACGAAGAGTTCGAAAGCCCGCTGCGTGGCCTGGACAACGTGATCCTGACCCCGCACATCGGTGGTTCGACCGCTGAAGCGCAAGCCAACATCGGTCTGGAAGTGGCGGAAAAACTGGTCAAGTACAGCGACAACGGTACATCCGTTTCGTCGGTGAACTTCCCGGAAGTGGCTTTGCCGGCTCACCCTGGCAAGCACCGCCTGCTGCACATCCACGAGAACATTCCGGGTGTGATGAGCGAGATCAACAAGGTCTTCGCCGAAAACGGTATCAACATCTCCGGTCAGTTCCTGCAGACCAACGAGAAAGTCGGCTACGTAGTGATCGACGTCGACGCCGAGTACTCGGATCTGGCGCAAGAGAAACTGCAGCACATCAACGGCACCATCCGTAGCCGTGTGCTCTTCTAAAAAAGCAGCGACGAGCTACTAGCTTCAGGCTTGCAGCGATAAAAAAGGGAGCCCCGAAGGGCTCCCTTTTTTTATTCGACGTTGACGGTGATTTTCTTCGAGACGATTGCTGGATCGAACGGCATGTGACCGCTGTCACCCAGCTCCAGTTGCAGGGTGTGCTTGCCCGGAGCCAGTTTGATCGTGGCCTCGGTCTGCGCCTTGCCGAAGTGCATGTGGTTGGCGTCATTCGGAATCGGTGCGCCCGCCGCCGGCAGCTTGTCGACGTCGATCAGCAAGTGGTGGTGACCGGTGTTTTTGGTGACATCACCGGCTGGCGCCAGCGCGACGTCCTTGACGCCGAACTTGACCTTGAACTCTTGAGACACCGTGGCCCCATCCTCGGGAGAAACGATGAACACTTCGGCGCCTTTCGGGGCCGGAGTGGCGGCACTGGCCAACACCGAAACGCCCATCAGCAAACCCGCCAACGCTGCACGTGACATAAAGCTTTTCATTTTCTTCTCCAGTTTTTCCGTAAAATCCGCGTGGTCATGACAACTTCATGACCATTCGTTGTCGAAGGCACTCGTCAACCATAGCAAAGCGAGCCAGAAAAACCGGCCGCCATAATGATTTCAAAGGAGTGACCATGCGTTTTCTGCCTGGCCTGATCTGCCTGCTACCCCTTTTGAGCCCTCTGGCTCACGCCGAACTGATTGATGACGTCAACGATCGAGGCGAGTTGCGCATCGCCCTTGAGGCTAATACACCACCCTTCAATTTCAAGGACGGCGACACACTCACGGGGTTTGAGGTCGAGCTGGGGCAACAGCTGGCCAACGAGCTGGATGTACGCGCCGACTTCATCGTCACTGACGAAGCAGACTTGCTCCAGGGCGTTGAAAGCGGCAAGTACGACGTTGCGCTCAATCACATAGCACTGACACCTGAACTCAAGGATCGTTTCGATTTCAGCGAGTCTTACAGCAAGGTCGATTCACAGATGCTGGCGAAGAAGGACGAGCAGCCGCGACCGATGGTGCTGGTGCAGGCGTTGACTGAAGAGAAACCGAGAGCGGCGACGCCGGTGGAGTTGGCGATTCCGTTTCAGAAGGGTAATCCGGCGTTTCAGGCAAGCCTTGCAGGTGCCTTGCAGCGGATCAAGGATGACGGGCGGCTGGCGGCGCTGTCGAAAAAGTGGCTCACCGAACCCAAGTGAACACAAAACCCCTGTAGGAGTGAGCCTGCTCGCGATGGCGTCAGGTCAGTCGACATAATCGTTAACTGACACACCGCTATCGCGAGCAGGCTCACTCCTACAAGGGATTTGCGGTTTTTTAGTCGAGGTGTGCCAGGGCTGCCGCGGCTTGCGGCAACTCCAGCTCACTGAACACCTGCACCCCATGGCGTTTGAGCAGTGCAGCCGTCACGCCTTCGCCACTGACCTTCACCCCACTGAACGACCCGTCATAGGTCAGCAGGTTGCCACATGAAGGACTGTTGGCCTTGAGCACCGCCACGCGGATGCCATGTTTCTGCACCAGTGCCAGCGCCTGCCGCGCGCCATCGAGAAACTGCGCACTGACGTCCTCGCCTTCGGTGGTGATCACCGCCGCCGTGCCATCGAGCACTTCAGCGCCCTGCCCGCCCGGGATTTCCGCCGCCGCACGCGGCGTCGGCAAACCACCGGCGACTTCCGGACACAGCGGCACCACGCGCCCATCGGCGATCCACTTCTCTAGCAGATCGAACGGCCCGCTGGCCCCGCCGTCGTAACGCACGCGGTGGCCCAACAGGCAGCGGCTGACCAGAATCCTCTGCATATCAGAACGGCTCGTTGCCACGGCGGCGGAACCAGCCGGTCAGCGACAAGCGCTCGCGGTTCGCCGGCAGCACTTCATGCGGCACTTCGCCGGAGAGAAACACCACCAGACAGCCGCCGGTGGGTTGCACGTCATGAACCCGGTCTTCGCCCAGATACATGCGCAACTGACCGCCGTCTTCCGGCAGCCACGCGTCATTGAGGTAGACCACCGCCGAGACCATGCGCCGGTCATCGTCGCGAAAGCGATCGACGTGCTTGCGGTAAAACGCGCCCGGCGGATAAAGGGCGAAGTGGCACTCGAAATCCTCGAGCCCCAGGAACAACCCGCGATTGAGTGCCTCGCGCAGGCTGTCCATGAGGTTCAGATAACGGTCGCTGGCCTCGGCCTGCCCCGGGTCGATCCACTGGATGTGGTCACCGCGAATCCCCTCGCGAATCTCCGAAAACGGCCCACGGCCTACCGCTGCCGGCGCCAGTTCGCCCTCGGCCTCACGTTTGCGGCACTCGGCCGCCAGCTCACGGGTCAAACCCGCGGGCAGGAAAATGTTCTGCTGCGACCAGCCGTGTTCGGCCAGGTCGTCGACGATGCGTAACAGCAGCGGGTGTTCGGAGGATATTTGCATGGCGCGCATAGTATGCCTGCGGCAAGAAATCCGACAGAGCCACGCGGCGGCTTGCCACGAATTCTCGACAAGTACCGGCACCGCACGGAGAATAGTCCGCTGCTGACAGGAGTCCCTATGCGCCGTTTGCTTTTTTCACTGTTGATGTTCTGCGTTTTGCCCGCCTGGGCGGACGGCCACGATCAGCTGTACAAGATTGCCGGCTGGCCAGATCAACGTGCGCATTTCAATGATGCCCTGAGTGCCGCGCAGCAGCGCTACCAGAACAACCTGCCGCCTGCGGTGTTTCAAGCCCTGGTCAACAACAGCAACCAGCGCTTCGCCCCCCAGGCGATGGATCAGCGTGCCGAAGCGCAACTGCGCCAGCACCTCGCCGATCCACAACCGGCGCTGACTTTTTTTCAATCGCCGCTGGGCAAGAAAATCGTCGCCGCTGAATTGCTCGCCACCCGTCGCGATCAACTGGCGAAGAACGCCAAGGGCCTGCCGAAGATGCAGGCCAGCGACAGCCGCCTGCTGATCATCGGCCATCTGGCGCAAGCGCTGCCGGCACGCGAGGCCGGCGCCGAAGTCAGTCTGGCAATTGCCGGGGTGGCGGCGGACAGTTTGAGTTCGATGATTCCCGGCCTGCTCGGCGGCGGTCAGGCGCAAGGCATGTTGAACGGTCAGCGCCAGCGCTTGATGGATCAGATCGGCGCCGATATGAACAACACACTGCTCTATGTTTATCGTGATCTGTCGGATGACGAACTGGAACAGTTCGCGACCTTTGCCGAGTCGAGCGAGGGCAAGGCGTACTACCAGGCGGCGCTGGCGGCGATTCGCGCGGGGTTGGCGGTGGGGCAAAGCTCTTCGAACCTCAGCCAGTAATCTTTATCGCCTTTCAGACCGCCATCGCGAGCAGGCTCACTCCTACAGAGACCGCGATCAAATGTAGGAGCGAGCCTGCTCGCGATGAGGCCCTCGAAAGCTCTAGAGATTGCGCCCCCTGATCCGCTTGTTCAGAAACTCGAAATACTCCTCTCGCATCTCCAGCGTCTCATTCGCCAGATGATGCCGGGCCTCCGGCAACAGCAGAATCTGTGGCCGGTCGAACTTCCATTTCATCACCTGCAAGTTGTGTTGCCAGTCCACGGTCATGTCCGCCTGGCCCTGAATGATCAGTGGCCGTCGCGGACTTTTTTTCGCGTGTTCCACGCGGATGATCCAGCGCGACAGAGCACCGACCCACGCCGTCGGCAAGCGCTTGGGCTGTAACGGGTCGGCTTGCAGGAACGGCAGGAATGCCGGGTCATTGGAGTTCTCGCTGAAGCGCCGGGTGACGCCCCGCACGAAAGGCCTGAGCAAGTAATAACTCAGTTGCGACCAGCCCCATGCGCGCGGACGCACCAGAGGCGCCAACAGAATCAACTGGCCTTGCGCCGGACTGTGCTCGCCATGGTTGAGCACATGGTCGACGACGATCGCGCCGCCAGTACTTTGCCCGCACAGGTGCCAGGGCTGCGGCAAGGCGATCGAATTGGCTTCGGCGAACAACGCCTGCAGAGCGTCCTGATATTCAGAGAAATCGCGGATGCTCGCCCGCGGCCCGCTCGACAGACCGTGCCCCGGCAAATCGCAGGCGATCACCGCAAAATCCTGATCCAGGGCCCACTCGATCACATGCCGATACAGTCCCGTGTGGTCGTAAAAACCGTGCAGCAGAAACAGCGTGCCCTTGACCTTCTCCGGCCACCAGCAGTGGCTGACCAGTTCATAGCCATCGACTTCGAACCGCCCCATGCCGCGCCAGACATCGCGCTCGGGGAAGTCGGTCTGATAGAACCGCTGATACGCCTTGGCCTCGTCCGACAACGGCTGCCACTGGGCCAAAGGCTTGAGGCTGGCGCGTAAATGATCGGCATCGAAAGTGTCAGGCATGCGGGTATTCCAAAGCGGTAAACAGACTTTATCGGCCTGCGATATTCATCTGTTGCGGCAAGCATGGCAAGCTAGCGGCCCTTCGAGGATCGAAAAACCATGCGTTCGCCCTACCGCACCGCACTGTTTGCCAGCCTGCTCGCGCTTGTGTGTGCCGGGGTGCTGTGGGCGGCGTACGACTGGTTTCAGGGGCGCTATCTGCGTGCCTTCAGCCAGCATACGGCGGTGTTTTCCGGTGATCCGCTGCGCCTGCCCGATGAGTTGGCCGGCCCCGGCAAAATCCGCCTCGTGCACTTCTGGGACCCGGCCTGCCCGTGCAACGTCGGCAATCAACAGCACCTGACGGAAATGGTCGAACAGTTCGGCCCGCGCGGTGTGGAGTTCTTCGCGGTGCAACGCGCCGGTAGCCACGGCCAGTTGCCCGCGACCCTGAGCAACCTGAAAACCATCGCCGTGCTGCCAGGCTCCGAGCAGATTCCCGCCAGCCCCGCCGTGGCGATCTGGGACCGCAGCGGCAAACTGGCATACTTCGGGCCGTACAGTGAAGGCTTGACCTGCAACTCCAGCAACAGCTTCATCGAACCGATCCTCAACGCGCTGATGGATGATCGCCCGGTCAACGCCACGCACACCCTGGCGGTCGGTTGTTATTGCCCGTGGCCGGTGGTGGTGCAGTAAGGCATTCCGGACTTTTCAAGGACAGCGATGCACGGCACGGAAGGTCTGTGCTAATTGTTTGCAGCCCGACGGGCGGTAATCCCGCATGCACAAGGAGTCACCATGAAACGCGTTTTCACCGTTCTTGCCTTGCTCATCGTTGTTCTGTTCGCCGGCGTCGGCGGGTACGTCTACAGCAAACAGCCGACGCGTCAGGGCCAGGTGGAGCTGCGCAACCTGCAGGGTTCGGTGACCGTGCGTTACGACGAGCGTGGCGTGCCGCACATCCGCGCCGAAAACGAAACCGACCTCTATCGCGCCCTGGGCTACGTGCATGCCCAGGACCGCTTGTTCCAGATGGAAGCCATGCGCCGCCTCGCGCGTGGCGAGCTGGCCGAAGTACTCGGGCCGAAGCTGCTCGACACCGACAAACTGTTTCGCAGCCTGCGCATCCGCGAACGCGCCGCCAGTTATGTCGCCAGTCTCGATAAGCAGTCACCGGCGTGGAAGGCCCTGCAAGCCTATCTGGACGGCATCAACCAATATCAGGACAGCCACGCCGCGCCGGTGGAGTTCGACGTGCTGGGCATCCGCAAGCGACCGTTCACGGCTGAGGACAGCATCAGCGTCGCCGGTTACATGGCCTACAGCTTCGCCGCCGCGTTTCGCACCGAACCGCTGCTGACCTACGTGCGTGATCAACTCGGCGCCGATTACCTCAATGTCTTCGATCTCGACTGGCAACCCAAGGGCGTGCTCGCCAAAGGCCGCGCCAACCCGACGCCCGCCCTCGCCGCCGGCGACTGGAAAGACCTCAACGCCCTCGCCCGCCTCAGCGAGCAGGCGCTGATCGAAAACGGCCTGCCGCAATTCGAAGGCAGCAACGCCTGGGTGATCGCCGGCAGCCGCAGCCAAAGCAGCAAACCGCTGCTGGCCGGCGACCCGCACATTCGCTTCTCGGTACCGTCGGTATGGTACGAGGCGCAACTGTCGGCGCCGGGTTTCGAACTCTACGGTCACCATCAGGCACTGGTGCCGTTCGCCTTCCTCGGGCACAACCTGGAGTTCGGCTGGAGCCTGACCATGTTCCAGAACGACGATCTGGATCTGATCGCCGAGAAGGTCAACCCGAACAACCCGAATCAGGTCTGGTACCACGGTCAGTGGACCGATCTGGTCAGCACCGAGCAGCAGATCGCAGTGAAGGGCCAGGCACCGGTGACACTCACTCTGCGCCAGTCGCCCCACGGTCCGATCGTCAATGACGCCCTCGGCACGGCTGCCGGCAAGACACCGATCGCCATGTGGTGGGCGTTCCTCGAAACGCCGAACCCGATCCTCGAAGGTTTCTACCAGCTCAACCGCGCCGACACCCTGGCCAAGGCCCGCGCGGCGGCGGCCAAAGTGCAAGCGCCGGGGCTGAACATTGTCTACGCCAACGCCAAGGGCGATATTGCCTGGTGGGCTTCGGCGCTGCTGCCCAAACGCCCTGCCGGGGTGAAACCGGACTTCATCCTCGACGGCAGCAGCAATCAGGCGGACAAGGACGGCTACTACCCGTTCAGCGCCAACCCGCAGGAAGAAAACCCGGCGCGCGGCTACATCGTCTCGGCCAACTTCCAGCCGCTGTCACCGACCGGTATGGAAATCCCCGGTTACTACAACCTGGCCGATCGCGGTCAGCAGCTCAACCGCCAGCTCAGCGACAAGAGCGTGAAGTGGAGCAACGAAGCCAACCAGAAGCTGCAACTGGGCACCACCACCGCCTACGGCCCGCGCACCCTGGCGCCGTTGTTGCCGGTGCTGCGCGAAGTGGTGAGCGATCCGGCGCAACTGAAACTGGTCGAGCAACTGGCGCAGTGGCCAGGCGACTATCCGCTGGATTCGGTCAGCGCGACGCTGTTCAACCAGTTCCTCTACGACCTCGCCGATGCGGCGATGCGCGATGAGCTGGGCAACGATTTCTTCGAAACGCTGTTGTCGACCCGGGTGATCGATGCCGCTCTGCCGCGACTGGCGGCGAACGCGGACTCACCGTGGTGGGACAATCGCAACACACCAAACAAGGAAACCCGCGCCGACATCGTGAAGGTGGCGTGGCAGGCGAGCATGGCGCACCTGAAACAGACCCTCGGTGACACCCCGTCCGACTGGCAATGGGGCACGGCGCACACCCTGACCCACGGCCATCCGTTGGGGCAACAGAAGCCGCTGGACAAGATTTTCAACGTTGGCCCGTTTGCAGCGCCGGGCAGTCATGAAGTGCCGAACAACCTCTCGGCCAAACTCGGCCCGGCGCCATGGCCGGTGACTTACGGACCTTCGACGCGCCGACTGATCGACTTCGCCGACCCGGCGCACAGCCTGACCATCAACCCGGTCGGCCAGAGTGGTGTGCCGTTCGACAGCCACTATGACGATCAAGCCGAGGAGTACGTCGAGGGGATGTATGTGCAGGCGCATTTCAGCGATGAGGAAGTGACGGCCAATACCCGCAGTACCTTGAAACTGTTGCCGGCAAGGGCTGCCCAATAATCCTCGATTAGCCGGACGGGCCCTATCGCGAGCAGGCTCACTCCTACAGGGGAACGCATTCCATTTGTAGGAGTGAGCCTGCTCGCGATGGGGACCGTCGACTCAACACATATCTCAGAGCATCAGCGCAAAATTCAGCCGAAACTGCTGCGGCGTCACCCCCAGCCGCCGATTGAACACACTGCGCATGTGCTGCGCATCGCGAAACCCACACTGATAGGCCACGGTCTTCAGCGGCGCCGTGGTGCTTTCGAGCATTACCCGCGCCGCATCCACCCGCGCCCGTTCGACGAACTCCGCCGGGGTAACCCGGGCTTCGCGGGCGAACACCCGGGAGAAGTTACGCGCGCTCATGTTCGCCGCATTCGCCAGATCGGCAATCGTCAGGTCACCCGTGAGATTGGCCAGCACATACAGCTGCACCATCGCCACCGCCGAGGTCGGTTCCGCATGCGGGGTGAGGAACGGGCTGAACTGCGACTGCCCGCCCGAACGCTGCGTGAACACCACCAGCCGCTTGGCCACGCTTAGCGCCACTTCAGCGCCGTGATCGCGGGCCAGCAGGTACAACGACAGATCAATCCCTGCCGTGACCCCCGCCGAGGTGTAGAGCGCGCCGTCCTCGACGTACAAGCGATCGGCCTCGACCCGGGTCGATGGACACAACTGCGCCAGGGCTTGGGCATCGTTCCAGTGCGTGGTCACCGTGCGTCCGTCCAGCAGCCCCGCCCGCGCCAGCATGAACGCACCGTTGCAGATCGAACCGAAACGCCGCGCACGGGCGCAAGCATCGCGCAGCCAGGCGTCGAACCCGCGACCGAAATCCATGAATGGCAACTGCGGCCCACCCGCCACCAACAGCAAGTCCCAGGCGTCTAGCGCCTCGCTGAAGTGCCGGTGAGCGCTGAGGTTCAGGCCATTGGAACAAGCCATCGACCCGCGTTCGAGGCCGATCACCTCCAGCCGATAGTGATCCTCAGGCAGCAGAAACCGGTTGGCCTCGGCGAACACATCCATCGGCCCGCTGACATCCAGCGCCTGCACGCCGGGGAACACCACGATGGCGATGGTTTTGTTCATAAGCCTCCTGGGGATCTTTGTGGCGAGGGGATTGTGGCGAGGGGATTTATCCCCGATCGGCTGCGCAGCAGTCGTAGATCCTCACTGCGCGGTTTACCTGATACACCGAAACAGCAGGTTTTGGGACTGCTGCGCAGTCCATCGGGGATAAATCCCCTCACCACAGAGGAACGCGATAAGCGCTCAAGCCGTGAGTTGGCACGATTTGCAGGTCGATTGGCAAGGATCGCAGCCATGCGTTGATTGTCCGTTTACCGCCTCGGGGAACAGACTTTGTCCATCGGCGCCACGACGGCGTTTCAGTGAGGAAACCTCCCATGAGCACCACCATTGCCGGCATCAAAATCCCTGACAGCGCGTTGGCCCGGGCCACCACCGAGTACATTCGCGACATCGAATCCGACCTGCTCTACCACCACTCGCGTCGGGTGTTTCTGTTCGGTGCATTGAGTGGTGAGCGCCAGCAACTGGCGTACAACCCTGAGTTGCTGTACGTCGGCGCGATGTTCCACGACGTCGGGCTGGTCGCAGGCTATCGCAGTGACGACGAACGTTTTGAAGTGGATGGCGCCAATGCGGCAGCGGCGTTTCTCAAGCCGTACGGGCTGAGTGATGACGACATCGAACAAGTGTGGCTGTCGATTGCCCTGCACACCACACCCGGCGTGCCCAAGCATCTGCGGCCGACCGTGGCACTGGTGACCGCCGGGGTCGAGATGGATGTGCTGGGCATGGATTACGCGGCGTTCAGCACTGTGCAGCGCGAGGCGGTGGTGCATGCGCATCCGCGTGGGGAAGGTTTCAAGGAGTGCATCATCTGCGCGTTTGCCGACGGCTTGCGCCATCGTCCGCAGACGACGTTCGGCAACGTGAAGACCGATGTGCTGGTGGATCAGGAGCCGGGGTTCAAGCCGATGAACTTTGTTGAAGTCATCCGTAAATCCCCGTGGACGGCCTGAAACCCAATGTAGGAGTGAGCCTGCTCGCGATGGCGTCCTGTCAGTTGGAAATATCCTGACTGACACACCGCTATCGCGAGCAGGCTCACTCCTACAGTTTGGAATTGGATTGGCCTTGAGTAACGGGCCAACCCGGTATTGCCTTAAGCCGCTTCCGGCGCTGGCGCGCGGCGCACGTCCGGTTGCTTCCACGAATCGGCAGCGCCTTCTTCGATGGCTTGCTGGATGGCTTTCTTGCGCGCTTCTTCGGCACGGCGGCTGAAGAACCAGACCATGAAGGTCACCAGCGACACCGCCAGCAGAATCAGACTGGCCACGGCGTTGATCTCAGGCTTCACGCCCAGACGCACCGCCGAAAACACTTCCATCGGCAGGGGAGTCGAACCTGGGCCGGAGACGAAGCTCGCCAGCACCAGGTCGTCCAGCGACAGAGCGAAGGACATCATGCCGCCCGCCGCCAGCGATGGCGCGATCATCGGGATGGTGATCAGGAAGAACACCTTCCACGGCCGTGCACCGAGATCCATGGCCGCCTCTTCAATCGACAGGTCCAGCTCACGCAAGCGCGCCGACACCACCACCGCCACATACGCCGCACAGAACGTCGTGTGCGCGATCCAGATGGTGACGATGCCGCGTTCCTGCGGCCAGCCAATCATCTGCGCCATGGCCACGAACAGCAGCAACAGCGACAGACCGGTGATCACTTCCGGCATCACCAACGGCGCGGTGACCAGACCGCCGAACAGCGTGCGGCCCTTGAAGCGGGTGATTCGGGTCAGCACGAACGCTGCCAACGTGCCCAGCGCCACCGCGGCAACTGCGGTGTAGCAGGCAATTTCCAGCGAGCGCAGCACCGAACCCATCAGTTGGGTGTTGTCGAGCAGGCCGACGTACCACTTGATCGACCAGCCGCCCCACACCGTCACCAGTTTCGAGGCATTGAACGAGTAGATCACCAGGATCAGCATCGGCAGGTAGATGAACAACAAACCCAGGACCAGCATCAGGCTGGAGAAACGGAAGCGCTTCATTCTTTACCCTCCATTTCCTTGGCCTGACTGCGGTTGAACAGAATGATCGGCACTATCAGGATCGCCAGCATCACCACCGCCAGGGCAGACGCCACCGGCCAGTCACGGTTGTTGAAGAACTCTTGCCAGAGCACTTTACCGATCATCAGGGTTTCCGGACCGCCGAGCAGTTCCGGGATCACGAACTCGCCCACCACCGGGATGAACACCAGCATGCAGCCGGCAATGATCCCGTTCTTGGACAGCGGAATGGTGATTTTCCAGAAGCTGTTGAAGGTGCTCGAACCGAGGTCGGAAGCGGCTTCCAGCAGGCTGTGATCGTGCTTCACCAGGTTGGCGTACAGCGGCAGGATCATGAACGGCAGGTACGAATAAACGACACCGATGTACACCGCAAGGTTGGTGTTGAGGATCTGCAGCGGCTCGTCGATGAAACCCATGCTCATCAGGAAGCCGTTGAGCAGGCCGTTGTTGCTGAGGATGCCCATCCACGCATACACGCGGATCAGGATCGCGGTCCAGGTCGGCATCATGATCAGCAGCACCAACACCGTCTGCAGCTCTTTGCGCGCGCTGGCGATGGCGTAGGCCATCGGGTAGCCGATCAGCAGGCACAACAGCGTGCTGAAAAACGCCATCTTCAGCGAGCCGAGGTAGGCGGCGATGTACAACTCGTCGTCGCCGAGCATCGCGTAGTTGCCCAGGTTCAGCAGCAGTTGCAGCTTCTGGTCGACGAAGGTGTAGATCTCGGTGTATGGCGGGATGGCCACGTCGGCTTCGGCGAAGCTGATCTTCAGGACGATGAAGAACGGCAGCATGAAGAACAGGAACAGCCAGATGAAGGGAACCCCGATG
>NZ_NQYG01000006.1:0-149433 GCF_002878485.1 Pseudomonas sp. AD21 | reverse complement strand
TGCGCATGTTCATGAGCGAAGTACCACGCCGCTGTCGTCTTCCCACCACACGTAAACCTGATCACCCCAGGTCGGACGCGCGCCGCGACGTTCGGCGTTGGCGACGAACGACTGCACCAGCTTGCCGCTCGGCAGTTCGACGTAGAACACCGAGTGACCGCCCAGGTAGGCAATGTCATGCACCTTGCCGCTCGACCAGTTGTACTCGCAGGTCGGCATCTCGGCGGTGACCAGCAGCTTCTCCGGACGGATCGCGTAGGTGACGGACTTGTCCTGCACCGAGGTGCTGATGCCGTGGCCGACGTAGATCTGCCGGTCGAGGTCCTTGCAGGTGATGGTCGCGTGGCCTTCGGCGTCGTCGATCACTTCGCCTTCGAAGATGTTCACGTTGCCGATGAATTCGCAGACCAGACGGCTGGTCGGGGTTTCGTAGATGTCGATCGGGCTGCCGATCTGGGCAATCCAGCCCAGGTGCATGATCGCGATGCGCTCGGCCATGGTCATGGCCTCTTCCTGGTCGTGGGTCACCATCACGCAGGTAACACCCACGCGCTCGATGATTTCCACCAGTTCCAGCTGCATCTGCGAACGCAGTTTCTTGTCCAGTGCGCCCATCGGTTCGTCGAGCAACAACAGCTTCGGTCGCTTGGCCAGCGAACGTGCCAGCGCCACCCGCTGACGCTGGCCGCCGGAGAGTTGATGCGGTTTGCGCTTGGCGTACTGGCTCATCTGCACCAGCTTGAGCATTTCGGCCACGCGGGCATCGACTTCCGCCGTCGGGATCTTGTCCTGCTTGAGGCCGAAGGCGATGTTCTGCGCCACGGTCATGTGCGGGAACAAGGCGTACGACTGGAACATCATGTTGATCGGTCGCTCGTACGGCGGCATGTCGGTGATGTCGACGCCGTCGAGGAAAATGCGCCCCTCCGTGGGCCGTTCGAACCCTGCCAGCATCCGCAGCAGAGTGGATTTGCCCGATCCCGAACCGCCGAGCAGGGCGAAGATCTCGCCTTTCTTGATTTCCAGGGACACATCGTCCACGGCAATCGTCTCGTCGAACTTCTTCGTGACCCGGTCGATTTTGACCAACACCTGTTTAGGTGTCTGGTCGCCCTCGAGGGCTTTCTTATAGGCGCCGGAGGCAACTGCCATTTACGAAACTCCCAGAAAAAAACAGTGCAGTTCGCCCAACGCGGACGAACCCAGGATAGTTTGTGCCTTACTTGCCCGACTTGACCTTGGTCCAGCTGCGGGTCATCAAACGCTGAATATTGGGCGGCAACTCGGTCGACACGTAGGTCTTGTCGAGGACCGCTTGCGGCGGATAAACCGCTTCATCGGTGCGGATGGACTGCTCCATCAGCTTGTCCGAACCCGGGTTGGGGTTGGCGTAACCAACGTAATCACTGACCTGGGCGATCACCTCAGGTTTCAGCAAATAGTTGATGAAGGCGTGGGCCTCTTTGACATTGGACGAGTCCTTCGGAATCGCCAGCATGTCGAACCACAGCGCGCCGCCTTCTTTCGGAATCGAGTAGGCGATGTTCACGCCCTTCTTGGCTTCTTCGGCACGGTGCTTGGCCTGGAAGATGTCGCCGGAGAAACCGATGGCCACGCAGATGTCGCCGTTGGCCAGATCACCGATGTATTTCGAGGAGTGGAAGTAGGTCACGTAAGGACGCACGGCGAGCAGCTTGGCCGTGGCTTTTTCGTAATCCTTGGGATTGGTGCTGTTGGCGTTCAGGCCCATGTAGTTGAGCACGGTCGGCATCATTTCATCCGCCGAGTCGAGGAACGCTACGCCGCAGCTGTGCAGCTTCTTGATGTTCTCAGGCTCGAACAGCACGTTCCAGGAATCGATCTTGTCGATACCGAGCACGGCTTTGACTTTCTCGACGTTGTAACCGATGCCGTTGGTGCCCCACAGGTACGGTACAGCGTAGAGGTTGCCCGGGTCGTTCTGTTCCAGGCGCTTGAGCAGCACCGGATCGAGGTTCGAATAGTTCGGCAGCTGCGCCTTGTCGAGTTTCTGGAACGCGCCCGCCTTGATCTGCTTGCCAAGGAAGTGGTTCGACGGCACGACCACGTCGTAACCGGTACGCCCGGCCAGCAGCTTGCCCTCCAGGGTTTCGTTGGAATCGAACACGTCGTAGACCGGTTTGATCCCGGTTTCTTTCTGGAAGTCGGCCAGGGTGCTCTCGCCGATGTAATCCGACCAGTTATAAATATGCACCGTACCGGCGGCCTGGGCTCCGACAGCGATCGTCAGGCCGGCAGCGGCCAGCAGGGCTTTGCGCAAAGAAGAAAAAACAGGCAAGTGGAGGTCCTCTAAATTAGTTGGGCCCAAGTTGCCCAGCGTTACATGACAGCCATGGCTGCCCGGCAACAAAACCGGCGCGCAACTTACCCTCGAAAAACCGTTCCAGCAAAACTTTATGTCATTTAATTGATCCGCTGGCCGCCTTCGCGGGGACGACGGCCAGCGGTTGCTGCTTCAAACCGGCTTATTTACCGGATTTGATCTTGGTCCAGCTGCGGGTCAGCTCACGCTGGGTAGCGGCCGGCAAATCGGCGATCGCATACAACTTGGCCTGCACGTCGGCTGGCGGGTAGATGCCTGGATCGGAGGTGATGTCCTTGTTCACGTACTGGGTCGCTTCGGCGTTACCGTTAGGGAAGCGCACAGCGTTGGTGATCTCGGCCATCACTTTCGGTTGCAGCAGGTAGTTCATGAACTTGTAGGCGCCGTCGATGTTTTCCGCATCTTTCGGAATCGCGACCATGTCATAGAAGCTGCCGGCACCTTCCTTCGGAATGGCATAGCTGACTTTGACCTTGTCACCGGCCTCGGCGGCACGGGACTTGGCCTGCTGCACGTCACCCGAGTAGCCGACCGCTACGCAGATGTTGCCGTTGGCCAGGTCCGAGATGTACTTGGAGGAGTGGAAGTAGGTGATCGAAGGGCGAATCTTGAGGAATAGATCCTCGGCTTTCTTGATGTCTTCTTTCTTCTGGCTGTCGGTTGGCAGGCCCAGATAGTGCAGCGCGACCGGGAGCATTTCGGTCGGCGAATCGAGGAAGCTCACACCGCAGCCCTTGAGCTTGGCGATGTTCTCCGGCTTGAGCAGAGTGTCCCAGGAATCGATGGTGTCAACGCCCAGCGCAGCCTTGACCTTCTCCGGGTTGTAGCCGATGCCGATCGAGCCCCACATGTACGGGAAGGCGTGTTTGTTATCCGGGTCGCTGACCGAAACGGCCTTGAGCAGCGACTTGTTCAGGTTGCTGTAGTTGGACAGCTTGGACTTGTCCAGCTCCTGATAAACGCCAGCCTTGATCTGCTTGGCCAGGAAGTTGTTCGACGGCACAACCACGTCATAACCGGACTTGCCCGCCAGCAGTTTGGCTTCCAGAGTTTCGTTGCTGTCGAATACGTCGTAGACGACTTTGATCCCGGACTCTTTCTCGAAGTTGGCGATGGTATCCGGAGCGATGTAGTCGGACCAGTTGTAGACGTGCAGCACTTTGTCGTCCGCGTGAACCGCACCCGCCATCATGCCCGCGACGGACAAAGCGAGAAGAGTCTTGCCAGCAAGCTTTTTACCTAATGCCTTCATGCGTCATGCTCCAAATTTTTCTTTTTTGAACCACTTTGTTCAGCGGCCGAACCCCGACAACTGGAACCGCGGCTAGTCTGGCAAGATCGGAGGCGGTCTTTCAAGAAAAGGCCAACCTTTCTGACACCTTCAAGCGAGAGCGCCGCAGCTCCCCCGCTCGAAGCCTAGCACTCAGGACTGCAACGCACTGAGGGTCAGGTCCAGGCACTTGCGTGCCTTTGTTACCAACTCATCGATCTCCGCCTTGCTGATTACCAGCGGCGGCGCAATGATCATGGTGTCGCCCACAGCGCGCATGATCAGGCCGTTATCGAAGCAGAACTGCCGGCAGATCATGCCTACACCCCGGCCTTCGTAACGCTTGCGAGTGGCCTTGTCCTGCACCAGCTCGATCGCCCCCAGCAGACCGACGCCGCGCACTTCACCCACCAACGGGTGATCGTTGAGTTCGCGCAGACGTTTCTGCAAATACGGTGCCGTTTCGTTGCGCACGTTCTCGATAATTTTCTCGTCGCGCAGAATCCGGATGTTTTCCAGCCCCACCGCTGCCGCCACCGGGTGCCCGGAGTAGGTGAAGCCGTGGTTGAAATCGCCGCCTTCGTTGAGCACCTTCACCACTTCGTCACGCACGATCAGGCCACCCATCGGGATGTAGCCGGACGTCAGGCCTTTGGCGATGGTCATCATGTCCGGTTTCAGACCGTAGAAATCCGAACCGAACCACTGACCGGTACGGCCGAAACCGCAGATCACTTCGTCTGCCACGAACAGGATGTCGTACTTGGCGAGGATTTCCTTGATGCGCGGCCAGTAGGTGTCTGGCGCAATGATCACGCCACCGGCGCCCTGGATCGGCTCGGCAATAAAGGCACCGACGTTGTCCACGCCGACTTCGAGAATCTTCTCTTCCAGTTGATTGGCCGCCCAGATGCCGAATTCTTCCGGCGACATGTCACCGCCCTCGGCGAACCAGTACGGCTGCGCGATGTGGACGATGCCCGGAATCGGCAAATCGCCCTGTTCGTGCATATAAGTCATGCCACCCAGGCTCGCGCCGGCCACGGTCGAACCGTGATAACCGTTCTTGCGGCTGATGATGACTTTCTTGTTCGGCTGGCCCTTGATCGCCCAGTAGTGACGGACCATGCGCAGCATGGTGTCGTTGCCTTCGGAGCCGGAACCGGTGAAGAACACGTGGTTCATGCCTTCTGGCGCAACGTCGGCGATGGCCTTGGCCAGTTCCAGCGCCGGCGGGTGCGCAGTCTGGAAGAACAGGTTGTAGTAAGGCAGTTCGCGCATCTGCTTCGCGGCTGCGTCAGCCAGCTCATCGCGGCCATAACCGATCGCCACGCACCACAGACCCGCCATGCCATCGAGGATCTTGTTGCCCTCGCTGTCCCACAGGTACACGCCCTTGGCGTTGGTGATGATCCGTGGACCCTTTTCTTTCAGCTGCTTGAAGTCGCTGAACGGGGCCAGGTGGTGATCGCTGCTCAGGGCTTGCCACTCACGGGTTTGCGGGTTGTTGCTGGTCATGCCAATTCTCCTTGTTATCGGTGAAGGCGCGGCTGCTGCCAGCCGCGCCCGGCGTATCAGACGGCGAAGAGCAGGTACTCACGCTCCCAGGAACTGATCACGCGCTTGAAGTTTTCATGCTCGGCCCGCTTGACCGCGACGTAGCCTGTGATGAAAGTCTTGCCGAGGTATTTCTCGACGGTGGTGCTGTTTTCCATGCGCTCCAGTGCGTCCTCGATGGTCAGCGGCAGGCGCAGGTTGCGGCGCTCGTAACCACGGCCAACGACTGGCGCACTCGGATTGAGGCCTTCAACCATACCGATGTAACCGCAGAGCAGGCTCGCGGCGATCGCCAGGTACGGGTTGGCGTCGGCACCCGGCAGGCGGTTTTCCACGCGACGGTTCTGCGGGCCAGCATCCGGTACGCGCAGGCCCACGGTGCGGTTTTCTTCGCCCCACTCCACGTTCACCGGTGCCGAAGTGTCCGGCAGGAAGCGACGGAACGAGTTGACGTTCGGCGCGAACAGCGGCAGCAATTCCGGAATCAGCTTCTGCAGGCCACCGATGTGGTGCAGGAACAGCTGGCTCATGGTCCCGTCTTCATTGGAGAACACGTTCTTGCCGGTCTCGATGTCGATGATGCTCTGGTGCAGGTGCATCGCACTGCCCGGCTCACCGGTCATCGGCTTGGCCATGAAGGTCGCGGCCACGTCGTGCTTGAGCGCGGCTTCGCGCATGGTGCGCTTGAACACCAGGATCTGGTCGGCCAGCGACAGCGCGTCGCCGTGACGGAAGTTGATTTCCATCTGCGCCGTGCCGTCTTCGTGGATCAGCGTGTCGAGGTCCAGTTCCTGCAGTTCGCACCAGTCGTAGACGTCTTCGAACAGCGGGTCGAATTCGTTCGCCGCTTCAATGGAGAACGACTGACGACCGATTTCCGGACGGCCCGAACGGCCGATTGGCGGCTGCAGCGGGTAGTCAGGGTCGTCACTGCGCTTGGTCAGGTAGAACTCCATTTCCGGCGCCACGATCGGCTGCCAGCCCTTGTCGGCATAGAGTTTCAGGACTTTCTTGAGGACGTTGCGCGGCGACAGCTCGATCGGGTTGCCTTGCTTGTCGTAAGTGTCGTGGATCACCTGCGCCGTCGGCTCGACGGCCCATGGCACCAGGTACACGGCGTTCTGGTCGGGACGGCAGATCATGTCGATGTCGGCCGGGTCGAGCAGTTCGTAATAGATGTCGTCTTCGACATAGTCGCCGGTCACGGTCTGCAGCAGTACGCTCTCTGGCAGGCGCATGCCCTTTTCGGCGATGAACTTGTTGGTCGGCGAGATCTTGCCCCGGGTGATACCGGTCAAGTCGCCGATCATGCATTCGACTTCTGTGATCTTGTGGTCTTTCAACCAATCGGTGAGCTGGTCGAGGTTGTTACTCATAAATGCCTCTGGGCTGAGTCTCCTGACATCGTGTCAGGCAAAGTTTGACGCCGTGGCGTCGCGTTAAAGGGGCTTGCTTGCGCGCAGTGCCGGCTTACGCCCGGCACCGCGCATCGACAATGAAAGAGGAGCTTACCTGCCCTTTACGCTGGCGTTGCATTTCCTGTGCACATTCAAGGCGTGCAGAATCACGAGCACGGCTGGAGAAGCGGCACAGGCTTTGGGACTCAAAGAGATCTATATTGGAAGGAGACGCCATAAACAGGATGCTTTGCCGTACGTCCAGAATAACGGACGCTGCCGTTCTGCCTGCTGCCGACGAGAACCTCGTCGACAGATCGCGAGCCTTGCTGGCTGCGCTATGGACGGATTTGTCGCCACTGATGTGTTGAGCATGCAGACCGGACTGTTGCGAGCAGTCGGTGATGCCGATTAACGGCAGGCGAGACATGAAGCACCCCGGTATTATTGCTGTTATGGGTTTGATCCGAGCTTAGCCTTGTTCATTTTTTTACACAACACCCCCGTAAAAAATACAACACGGCCTGCTCAAGCCCGCGGGTGCCAAGCGTCCCAAGGACAGAAAACCGCCCTAAATTGCCTCATAAATGCCCTCACAGCGCTTTTTTAGGGCAAAAAAGGCCTCGCTTGACTTCGGCATGCCGTTCGGGTTGACTGAAACCAGAAAAGATCAATGATTGATATTTTTAACAACAAAGGTGTTGCATCATGTCGGTACCCCCGCGTGCCGTTCAGCTTAACGAAGCGAACGCGTTCCTTAAGGAACATCCTGAGGTTCTGTACGTTGACCTTCTGATTGCGGATATGAATGGTGTGGTGCGCGGCAAGCGCATTGAACGCACCAGCCTCCACAAGGTTTACGAGAAAGGCATCAACCTGCCGGCCTCTCTATTTGCTCTGGATATCAATGGTTCTACGGTGGAAAGCACCGGCCTGGGCCTGGACATCGGCGACGCCGACCGGATCTGCTATCCAATCCCCGACACCCTGTGCAACGAGCCATGGCAGAAGCGCCCAACCGCGCAACTGTTGATGACCATGCATGAACTCGAAGGCCAGCCATTCTTTGCCGACCCGCGAGAAGTGCTGGCTAATGTGGTTCGCAAGTTCGATGAAATGGGCCTGACTATTTGCGCCGCGTTCGAACTCGAGTTCTATCTGATCGACCAGGAGAACGTGAACGGTCGTCCGCAACCACCACGCTCGCCGGTTTCCGGCAAACGTCCGCATTCGACACAGGTGTACCTGATCGACGATCTCGACGAATACGTCGACTGCCTTCAGGACATTCTGGAAGGTGCCAAAGAGCAAGGCATCCCGGCCGACGCCATCGTCAAGGAAAGTGCCCCGGCGCAGTTCGAAGTGAACCTGCACCACGTCGCCGACCCGATCAAGGCATGCGACTACGCGGTACTGCTCAAGCGTCTGATCAAGAACATCGCCTACGACCATGAAATGGACACCACCTTCATGGCCAAGCCTTACCCGGGCCAGGCAGGTAACGGTCTGCATGTCCACATCTCGGTGCTCGACAAAGATGGCAAGAACATCTTTGCAAGCGAGGATCCCGAGCAGAACGCCGCGCTGCGTCACGCGATCGGCGGTGTGCTCGAGACCCTGCCGGCGCAGATGGCTTTCCTCTGCCCGAACGTCAACTCGTACCGTCGTTTCGGCGCACAGTTCTATGTGCCGAACTCGCCGTGCTGGGGCCTGGACAACCGCACCGTGGCGATCCGCGTACCGACCGGCTCTGCCGATGCCGTGCGGATCGAACACCGCGTGGCCGGCGCCGACGCCAACCCGTATCTGCTGATGGCTTCGGTCCTGGCCGGCGTGCATCACGGCCTGGTGAACAAGATCGAACCGGGCGCTCCGGTCGAAGGCAACAGTTACGAGCAGAACGAACAAAGCCTGCCGAACAACTTGCGCGATGCCCTGCGTGAGCTGGACGACAGCGAGGTAATGGCCAAGTACATCGATCCGAAATACATCGATATCTTCGTCGCCTGCAAAGAGAGCGAGCTGGAGGAGTTCGAACACTCCATCTCCGACCTCGAGTACAACTGGTACCTGCATACCGTGTAAGCGGTTGTAGTGCCAGAAAGAACGCCGTTGGCTATTGCAGCCAGCGGCGTTTTTTTATGACCGAATTCTGATCTGAATGGCCGCCTACGGCGGTTCGGGAGCAAGCCCCCTCCCACAGGGGATCTACAGCGAATAGGGATTTTTTGTACACAGAAGATCAACTGTGGGAGGGGGCTTGCTCCCGAAGGCGTCCTGGCAGACAACACACGGCTCGGCTCGTACAATGCCCGCTGCCCCGCAGGAGACTTCCATGACGCGTCCCGCCCCCGTCCGCAAACCCCGTGCCCGCAGCCAGGCGCGGATCGATTCGATACTCGATGCCGCGCGCACGTTGCTGGCCGCCGAGGGTGTGGCCAGCCTGTCGATCTACAGCGTGGCCGAACGCGCGCAGATTCCGCCCTCCTCCGTGTACCACTTCTTCGCCAGCGTGCCGGCGTTACTCGAAGCGCTGACCGCCGATGTGCATGCGGCGTTTCGCGCCTGCCTGCAAGCGCCGATCGACCACGATGCCCTGCGCGACTGGCGCGACCTGTCGCGGCTGGTCGAGGAGCGGATGCTGGAGATCTACGATGAAGACGCGGCTGCTCGCCAGTTGATCCTTGCTCAGCACGGGCTGACCGAAGTGACCCAGGCTGACCGCCAGCACGACATCGAACTGGGCGACCTGATGCACAAGCTGTTCGACCATCACTTCGAATTACCGCGCCTGCCGAGCGACGTCGACGTGTTTGCCCTGGCGATGGAGCTGGGCGACCGCGTGTATGCGCGCTCAGTGCAGCAGCATGGGCAGATCACGCCGCGCATGGCCGAGGAAGGGATGAGGGTGTTTGATGCTTACATCGGCCTGTATCTGCCGCCGTATCTACCCAAGCGCTGAGCCATGATCGTTCCCACGCTCTGCGTGGGAATGCAGCCCGTGACGCTCCGCGTCACTGGACGCGGAGCGTCCCAAGTGGCATTCCCACGCGGAGCATGGGAACGATCGCCATGCACAAAAAACCCCGAAGGGCTCACGCCTTTCGGGGTTGTTTTTTACTCACAGGCTTACAACTTGGCGATCGACACCTCGGTGGATTTCACGAAGGCGATCACTTCGCTGCCCACCGCCAGTTCCAGCTCCTTGACCGAACGGGTGGTGATCACCGAAGTGACGATGCCCGAAGCGGTTTGCACATCGATTTCCGACAGCACGTCGCCGAGAACGATCTCCTTGATCGAGCCTTTGAACTGGTTGCGCACGTTGATGGCTTTGATAGTCATGGCTTTGATTCCTGTCGTTGATAGAACTTGAGTTATTGCGCCCAACGCAATTGCGTAGGCAGGGGTGAAACAGGTTCTGGCTCTGGCGGTTCGCCAGGCAGGGACAAAACGCGGTTGAGCACTTCGGTTTCCAGCGCCGCCAGTCGGTGCGAGCCACGTACCCGAGGGCGCGGCAATTCCACTTGCAGATCGAGACCGACTTCGCCGTCCTCGATCAAAATCACCCGGTCGGCAATCGCTACCGCTTCGCTGACGTCGTGGGTCACCAGCAGCACCGTGAAGCCGTGCTGCTGCCACAAGCGCTCGATCAGTTGCTGCATCTCGATCCGGGTCAGGGCGTCCAGCGCACCGAGCGGTTCGTCGAGCAACAGCAGACGCGGTTGGTGGATCAGCGCCCGCGCCAGTGCGACGCGCTGCTTCTGCCCACCGGACAACGCCGCCGGCCATTCATGGGCACGATCCGCCAGCCCCACCGCTTCCAGCGCTTCCAGAGCTTGCGGACGCCAGTTGCCCTTGAGGCCGAGCCCGACGTTGTCGATGATCTTTTTCCACGGCAGCAGCCGTGCTTCCTGGAACATCAAGCGGGTGTCTTCCCGCGCATCGCTGAGCGGCGCAGATCCGGCCAGCAAGTCACCGCCAGTCGGTTGATCGAGGCCGGCGAGCAAGCGCAGCAAAGTACTTTTGCCGCAACCACTACGCCCGACCACGGCGACGAATTGCCCCGCCGGAATGTGCAGGTCGATGTCACGCAGCACCTGCCGCGCACCGAAGGTTTTCTGCAGGTTGCGCACCACCAGCGGAATCCCGCGCAGCAAGCGTGGAGGTTGTTGAGCGGTCATGCCGCACCTCCCTTGGCAACCTGATAGGCCGGATGCCAGCGCAGCCACACACGTTCAAGTCCACGGGCGGCGAGGTCGGCGAGTTTGCCGAGCACGGCGTAAAGCAGGATCGCCAACACCACCACGTCGGTCTGCAAGAACTCCCGGGCGTTCATCGCCAGATAGCCAATGCCAGAGCTGGCGGAAATGGTTTCGGCGACGATCAGCGTCAGCCACATAAAGCCCAACGCGAAGCGCACGCCAACCAGAATCGAAGGCAGCGCGCCCGGCAGAATCACCTGCCAGAACAGGCTGAAACCGCTCAAGCCGTAACTGCGCGCCATTTCCACCAGCGCCGGATCAACGTTGCGGATGCCGTGATAGGTGTTGAGGTAGATCGGGAACAAAGTGCCCAATGCCACCAGGAAAATCTTCGCCGACTCGTCGATGCCGAACCACAGGATCACCAGCGGGATCAGCGCCAGGTGCGGCACATTGCGGATCATCTGCACCGAGCTGTCGAGCAGGCGCTCGCCCCACTTCGACAGGCCGGTGATGAAACCCAGTACCAGACCGATGCTGCCGCCGATGGCGAAGCCCAGCGCCGCGCGCCAGCCGCTGATTGCCAGGTGCGTCCAGATTTCGCCGCTGCGCACCAGACTGACACCGGCCTCGATCACCGCCACCGGCGCCGGCAGGATCCGCGTCGACAACCAGCCGGCCGACACCGACAACTGCCACACCGCCAGTAACAACACCGGCAACGTCCAGGGCGCGAGGCTGTGGATGATTTTCTTCATGGCGCGCCTCAGCTCTGCGACGCGGCTTTGGGAAGAATGTCGTTGGCAACCATCTCGCCGAACGGACTGACGTAACCGGCACTTTTCGGCAGTTCCGGACGCTCGATGTCGAGGTGCGGGAACAGCAGCTCAGCGACCCGGTACGATTCTTCGAGGTGTGGATAACCGGAGAAGATGAAGGTATCGATACCCAGATCCGCGTATTCCTTCACGCGTGCAGCCAGAGTCGGGCCATCGCCAACCAGCGCGGTACCGGCACCACCGCGCACCAGACCGACACCGGCCCACAGGTTCGGGCTGACTTCGAGGTTGTCGCGGCTGCCGCCGTGCAGCGCGGCCATGCGTTGCTGGCCGACCGAATCGAAACGCGCCAGCGAAGCTTGAGCGCGAGCGATGGTGTCGTCGTCCAGATGCGAGATCAGCCGGTCTGCCGCTTGCCAGGCCTCGGCGTTGGTTTCCCGTACGATCACGTGCAGACGAATGCCGAAGCGCACAGTGCGGCCGAGCTTGGCGGCTTTGGCCCGCACCTGTTCGATCTTCTCGGCGACGGCTGCTGGCGGCTCGCCCCAGGTCAGCACCATCTCGACTTGTTCCGCAGCCAAATCCTGTGCCGCTTCAGAAGATCCGCCGAAGTACAGCGGCGGACGCGGTTGCTGGATCGGCGGATAGAGCAGCTTGGCGCCCTTCACGCTGATGTGCTGGCCGTCGTAATCAACCGTTTCGCCTTCCAGCACACGACGCCAGATGCGAGTGAATTCCACCGAAGCCTGATAGCGCTCCTCGTGGCTGAGGAACAGACCGTCGCCGGCCAACTCTTCCGGGTCGCCACCGGTCACCAGGTTGAACAGCGCACGGCCGCCGGACAGACGATCGAGCGTGGCTGCCTGCCGCGCCGCGACCGTCGGGGAAATGATCCCGGGGCGCAGGGCAACGAGGAACTTCAAACGCTGGGTCACCGGGATCAGCGACGCCGCCACTAGCCACGAGTCTTCGCAGGAGCGGCCAGTGGGAATCAGCACGCCGCCGAAACCCAGACGATCCGCCGCTTGCGCGACTTGTTGCAGATAACCGTGGTCGACGGCGCGAGCGCCTTCGGCGGTGCCAAGGTAATGGCCGTCGCCGTGGGTAGGCAGGAACCAGAAGATATTGAGGCTCATGGAGTGGTCTCCTTGGGAATTCGAGTTACTGGGCTTGGGTGGCCGAGCTTTGGGCCACAGCGGCCGGTGGTGTCCAGATCACGTCCTTGATGCTCAACGGCTTGGGAATCAGCTTGAGCTGGAAGAACGTGTCAGCGATTTTCTGCTGCGCGGCGACCACTTCCGGGGTCAGGAACAGCGCGCCGTAGCCCTGGCGTTTCACCGAGGTCAGGGTGATCTCCGCCGGCAGGCCGAGCAGCGGCGCGACCTGTTGGGTCACGTCCTGCGGGTTGGCCTTGGACCACTCGCCCACCGCGCGCACTTCCTCGACGAGGGTCTTGATCACCTCGGGGTTTTTCTGGGCGTAGGGCTTGGTGGCGAGGTAGAACTGGTGATTGTCGACGATGCCTTTGCCGTCACGCAGGGTGCGCGCCTGCAGCTGTTTCTCGGCAGCGGCCTGGTACGGATCCCAGATGACCCACGCGTCGACGCTGCCACGCTCGAACGCGGCGCGGGCATCGGCGGGCGGCAAGAATACGGTTTGAATGTCGGAGTACTTGAGACCGGCGTCTTCCAGCGCACGCACCAGCAGGTAGTGGACGTTGGAGCCTTTGTTCAGGGCGACTTTCTTGCCTTTGAGATCGGCCACCGATTTGATCGGCGAGTCTTTCGGCACGAGGATCGCTTCGCTGTTCGGCGCCGGCGGTTCGTAGGCGACGTAGAGCAGATCGGCACCGGCTGCCTGAGCGAACACCGGTGGGGTTTCGCCGGTGACACCGAAGTCGATCGAGCCGACGTTCAGGCCTTCAAGCAATTGCGGGCCACCGGGGAACTCAGTCCATTGCACGTCGACGCCTTGGGCGGCCAGACGTTTTTCCAGCGTGCCTTTGGCTTTGAGCAGCACCAGCGTGCCGTACTTCTGATAACCGATTCGTAGCGTCTCGGCCTGAGCTTGAGTGATGGCGCCGAAGGTGACAGCCGCAGCAAACAGAGCGACCAGACCACGACGCAAAAATACAGTGCGCATAGCGCTCTCCTTTTTGCTGTTGGGTTTTGGCTGCACCTGCTTGGCCGTTGACGGCTGAGTAAGGTGAGTACTTCAAGTTTCGGTGAGGCTTAAATGCTCCAGCGAGCACTCAACAAACGTTCATTCAACAAGCCCGGCTCCAGCGGTTTCGGCCGGCGGGCCATGGCGCTGACAAACTGATCCAGCGCTTCATGCAGACGCTGCTCCAGTGCTGGTGCCAATTGCGCCTGGGCACTGCCTTCGCCGTACGCGATCTGGCTGTCCTCGGCGAAGATGCCTTGCAGCATTTCCTGGGCTTTCAACGCCGACAGCACGGGCTTGAGGGCGTAATCGACCACCAGCATGTGGGCGATGCTGCCGCCGGTGGCCATCGGCAGAACAATCTTGTGGTTCAGGGCGCGCTCCGGCAGCAGGTCGAGCACGGTCTTCAGCGCGCCTGAAAATGACGCTTTGTAGACCGGGGTGGCGATCAGCAGGCCGTCGGCGTTTTCAATCTGCGCCAGCAGGTCGAGCACCTTCGGGCTGTCGAAGCGGGCGTGGAGCAGGTCTTCGGCCGGGAAGTCCCGCACCTGATAACTCACCACTTCCACTCCCTGCTCCTGCAACCAGCGTTGCGAGCGCTCCAGCAACACTCCGGAACGGGAGCGTTGGCTGGGGCTACCACCGAGTGAGACGACCAGCATTCAGACGATTCCTTGCGCGTTACAGGCGATTCGCGGGTTGCGATCTCGCTTCGATGGGAGTGACCTTACCAGCTGATTAATATATCCATAAATCATATTTATTCATTTGGTTATGCGTTTTGGAGATATAAATTTCAGCTTTCTTCGGGCGAAAAAAAAGGCCGTCGAAACGGCCTGAAATCCCCTGCTTTGTGGCTACACGCTGATCGTTCCCACGCTCTGCGCGGGAATGAATCCATGGACGCTCCGCGTCTACTGTGACGCGGAGCGTCACGGGCGGCATTCCCACGCAGAGCGTGGGAACGATCTGCCCAAGAAGATCACTTGTTCGGCTGCGGCGTCAGGCGCAGGTACGGCTTCACTGCGCGATAGCCTTTCGGGAAGCGTCGCTTGATCTCTTCCTCATCCTTGAGCGACGGCACGATCACCACTTCTTCACCGTCTTGCCAGTTGGCCGGGGTCGCCACCTTGTAGTTGTCGGTGAGCTGCAGCGAATCGATCACCCGCAGGATCTCGTGGAAGTTGCGCCCGGTGCTCGCCGGATAAGTGATGGTCAGGCGGATCTTCTTGTTCGGATCGATCACGAACAGCGAACGCACGGTCAGCGTGTCGTTGGCGTTCGGATGGATCAGGTCATAGAGATCGGAGACCTTGCGATCGGCATCGGCCAGGATCGGGAAGTTGACGATCGTGTTCTGGGTTTCGTTGATGTCTTCGATCCACTTGTGATGCGAGTCCACCGGGTCGACCGACAGCGCGATGGCTTTGACGCCGCGCTTGCTGAACTCATCCTTGAGCTTGGCGGTGAAGCCCAGTTCGGTGGTGCACACCGGGGTGAAGTCGGCCGGATGGGAGAACAGCACGCCCCAGCTATCGCCCAGCCACTCGTGGAAACGAATCTTGCCGGCGCTGGAATCCTGTTCGAAGTCGGGGGCGATGTCGCCGAGTCTGAGGCTCATGGTGCTGCTCCTGATGAGTTGTTGGAGAACTCAACTGTAGCTCGGGATTCGCCATTATGAAAAAGAATAAATAACTAGATATCTAGAATCTAAAGGAATATTAAACATCGTTCACTGGACGCTCGCCGGCATCGCGACGAACATCGCCCTCAAGGTTCGAGAAGGCCTTGAGTAGCTGCAAAAGAGGGGAATTTCGGGAAGGGCTTACGGGGGTGAGTCTGACTCGAAAATGCAAAAGCCCCGTCCGGCACGGTGCCGGACGGGGCTTTTTTATATCAGCAGCTTGAACGCGCTATTACAGCAGCGGGATCGAGTAGCTGACGATCAGGCGGTTTTCGTCCTGGGAACGGGTGTTCGCCAGGTCGGTGCGCCACATAGCGTTTTTCCAGGCTACGCCGAGGTTTTTCAGCGGACCTTCAGGGATCACGTAACCTACGGTCAGGTCACGTTCCCACTCGGTTTTTTCGCCCAGCGGAGTGTCGATGTTGTTGCCACGCAGGTAGATCAGGTTGGCGGTCAGACCAGGAACGCCGATCTTGGCGAAATCGTAGCCGTAGCGAGCCTGCCAGGTACGCTCGCCAGCACGGGCGAACTTCTGGATCTGCATGTCGGTGATGGTGCTGTTGGACGAGCCGTCACCCTGGTTCAGCCAAGGGAAGTCGCTGTCGCCTTTGGTGTACTGGTAGCCGGCACCGAAGGTGTGACCTTCAACCGAGTACAGCGCCAGGTAGCTGTACAGGTCGTTGTCGACCTTGCCCTTGACGGTTTTGCCACCGTAGTAACCGCTGGTGTAGTAGGCAGCGGTATCGCCGTTGGCACCGTTGTCACGGCTGCGGTAGTAACGCAGGTCGCTTTTCAGCACGCCCGGGCCGATGCCCCAGTTGTGTACCAGACCCAGGAAGTTCTGCGAGTAGAAATCCTTCAGCTCACCGTAGTAGTACGAAGCGGTCAGGTCTTTGTTGATCTTGTAGTCAGCACCACCGTAGTAGAACTTGTTGCTGAACACGCCTTTGTCATAGTTCGAACCAGCGTTCGCACCGGCAATCGACATGTTCTCGTTGTTGCTGGAGTTACGACCTTTCACGGCCTCAACCTGACCGGCAGTCAGAGTCAGGTCCTTGAATTCGTTCGAGGTGATCGCTTCGCCCTGGAAGGTTTGCGGCAGCAGACGACCGTCGTTGTACTTGATGACCGGGTTGTTCGGCATCAGGGTACCGACCTTCAGCTCGGTCTGAGAGATCTTGACCTTGCCGGTCACGCCCAGGCTGGCGAAGTCATTCACAGCGCGATTGCCATCGCTTGGGAACACGGTGCCGCCGGAAGCGGTACCGGCGGAGTTGCCGCTGGTGGCCGGGCTGGAATCCAGACGCACGCCGTACAGGCCGATCGCGTCAACACCGAACTGCACGGTGCCTTGGGTGTAACCCGAGATGAAACGCAGATCGAAGCCTTGGCCCCACTCTTCGTTCTTGTTCGGGCCAGTGCCGTCACGGTTGTCGGTGTTGATGTAGAAGTTGCGCAGGCCCAGAGTGGCCTTGCTGTCTTCGATGAAACCGGCGGCGCCTGCCTGCTGCGCCAAAACCCCTACGGCCACAGCCAGGGCCAAGGTGGACTTGTTCATGTAAAGCTCCTCTCGTTTCTAATTCTTGTGTTCCTGGTCCTGGTCGAATGCCCGGATCCGTAGGTTCGCGATTAGCGCCAGAGCGTGACTGACAAGTCAATCGTAACCTTGTATGTCTACGACCAAGGTCTAATCGCGGTATTTGGGTCCCTGCACAGTACTGACTTTCCTGATAACCCCAAAAAGAATTATTTCATTCTTTTTTATGCCATTCAGATATATGGCCCAGTAATGGCCACCTGCAGCGCAACACAGGATATCGGCTACTAAGCTAATTACTAAATGGTATTTATTCGCCTATTTTTAGATCGATTAGCGTTGACTCATCTGAAACACGTCAATCCCTATCTAAAAGGCGACGCCATCATGGTCAAACGTGCACTATCTAGTCAAATTGTTACAGTTTGTGTGTCGGTAATAATTTCTTTCTCCGCCCACGCCGCCAACCTCACCATCGGTTATCAAACCGGTATCGACCCAAGCAAAGTCCCTCAAGCCGACGGTACCTACGAGAAAACCATCGGCCAGAAGATCGACTGGCGACGCTTCAATAGTGGCCCGCAAGTTGTGACAGCCATTGCATCGGGCGACGTACAAATCGGCAACCTCGGCTCCAGCCCTTTGGCAGCGGCCGCTTCGCGCAATCTGCCGATCGTCGCATTCATTGTTTCAGCGCAGATCAATGCCGCCGAAGCGTTGGTGGTACGCAATGGCAGCGGGATTAACAGCCCCCAGGATCTGGTCGGAAAGACCATCGCCACCCCCTTCGTTTCCACCTCTCATTACAGCTTGCTCGGCGCACTCAAGCACTGGGACCTGGACACCAGCAAAGTCAAAGTGGTGAACCTGCAGCCCGCGGAAATCGCCGCAGCGTGGAAGCGCGGTGACATCGACGGCGCGTTTGTCTGGTCGCCGGCGCTGGGGGAAATTCGCAAGACTGGCAAGACCCTGACCGATGCTGCACAAGTCGGCCAATGGGGTGCGCCGACCTTCGAAGTCTGGGTCGCGCGCAAGGACTACGCCGAAAAACATCCTGAAGTGATCGCCAAATTTGCCAAGGTCACTCTAGACGCGTTTGCCGATTACGCCAGCCATAAAGACAGCTGGACGGCTGACTCGGCGCCAGTGCAGAAAATCGCCAAATTGACCGGTGCCAATGCCGCCGATGTTCCCCAACTGCTGGCTGGTTCTGCGTTCCCGGATGCCAAGGCACAGCAAACCACTGCGCTGCTGGATGGCGGCACGGCCAAGGCGATTGCTGAAACGGCGAAGTTTTTGAAGGAGCAAGGCAAGGTTGAAACGGTGCTGCCGGACTATTCACCGTATGTCAGCGCGAAGTTTGTAAGCGAAAACAATTGAATATGTGGTGAGGGGATTCATCCCCGATGGACTGCGCAGCAGTCCCCTGCTTTTGGTGAAGGGGGCCGCTGCGCGGCCCATCGGGGATGAATCCCCTCGCCACAAGAGTCCTTCGCTAATCTTCAGAGGGTCTTTTCGAAGATCTTCGAGTTGCGCTGATAGTTGTACAGCGAGGCCCGCGCCGCTGGCAGGCGCTCGACGCTGCTAGGCTCGAAACCACGTTCGCGGAACCAGTGCGCGGTACGGGTGGTGAGGACGAACAGGGTTTTCAGGCCTTGTGCCCGGGCCCGGGTTTCGATGCGCTCCAGCAACTCGTCGCCGCGACCACCGTGGCGGTACTCCGGGTTCACCGCCAGGCACGCCAGCTCACCGGCATCCGAATCGGCGATCTGGTACAGCGCCGCACAGGCGATGATCATGCCTTCACGCTCGACCACGCTGAACTGCTCGATCTCGCGCTCCAGCACTTCACGCGAGCGGCGCACCAGAATCCCCTGTTCTTCCAGCGGACTGATCAGGTCGAGCAAACCGCCGACGTCCTCAATCGCCGCCTCGCGCACCAGCTCGAATTGCTCCTGGGCCACCAGCGTACCGCCACCGTCACGGGTGAACAGCTCGGTCAGCAGCGCGCCGTCCTCGGCATAACTGACGATATGGCTGCGCGCGACACCGCCACGGCAGGCCTCGGCGGCGGCATCCAGCAGTTCCGCCTGATAGTTGCTGCTGCCAAGACGCTGCAGATGCGCCGGCACTTGCTGTGGGCGCAGTTCGCGCACCAGCCTGCCGTTTTCGTCGATCAGGCCAAGGTCGGCGCCGAACAGCAGCAGTTTGTCGGCACCGAGGTCGATGGCGGCGCGGGTGGCGACGTCTTCACAGGCGAGGTTGAAGATTTCACCGGTCGGGGAGTAGCCCAACGGCGACAGCAGCACGATCGAGCGTTCGTCGAGCAGACGATTGATGCCTTTGCGGTCGACCCGACGCACTTCGCCGGTGTGGTGATAGTCGACACCTTCCAGCACGCCGATCGGCCGCGCGGTAACGAGGTTGCCGCTGGCCACCCGCAGGCGCGAGCCCTGCATCGGCGACGACGCCATGTCCATCGACAAGCGCGCTTCGATGGCGATGCGCAACTGGCCGACAGCGTCGATCACGCACTCCAGGGTCGCCGCATCGGTGATGCGCATGCCGTGGTGGTAGTGCGGGGTCAGGCCGCGGGCGGCAAGGCGGGTTTCAATCTGCGGGCGCGAACCATGGACCAGCACCAGACGCACACCAAGGCTGTGCAGCAGCACGAGGTCGTGGACGATGTTGCCGAAGTTCGGATGTTCCACGCCGTCGCCGGGCAGCATGACGACGAAGGTGCAATCGCGGTGGGCATTGATGTAAGGGGACGCGTGACGAAGCCAATTGACGTATTCGGGCATGAACCTGGGCCTGTAATAAATAGCAGCCGAAAAAAGGGCGAAACGGAAAACGCACAGCGGGCTGATGGTTATCGTCGGAACAGGCTTGGCGACACGCGCGCTCTCCTCATGAATACGGGTTGGGATGCTGGCAATTTACAGCGTTTGGTCAGACAGGACACAGTCCCTTTTAGGAGTGAGCCTGCTCGCGATAGCGCAGTGTCAGTCAATATCTTCGGTGACTGGTTCACCGCTATCGCGAGCAGGCTCACTCCTACAAAGGGAACATCACCGTTGATCAGTGCTCAGGCAGTAATGTTCAATCAACTGCCGTAGTAGATGCACGGTAGGCTGTAAACGTGACATTTCAAGGTACTCGCCGGGCTGATGTGCACAGGCGATGTCGCCGGGGCCGAGCACGATGGTTTCGCAGCCAAGGCGCTGAAGATAAGGCGCTTCGGTGCCGAACGCTACTGCTTCGGCACGGTGACCGGTGAGCTTTTCGGCGATGCGCACCAATTCGGCGTCTTCGGCCTGCTCGAACGATGGCACTTCCGGGAACAACGGTTTGTAATCGATCTTCACCTGATGCCGTTCAGCGACCGGATTGAGCTTGCGCAGAATCTCCGCGCGCAGGACTTTAGGGTCCATGCCCGGCAACGGGCGCAGGTCGAATTCCAGCGAACACTGGCCGCAAATGCGGTTCGGGTTATCACCACCATGGATGCAGCCGAAATTCAGGGTCGGTTGCGGCACGCTGAACTGCGGGTTGTTGAATTCACGCTGCCACAACAGGCGCAGGCCGCGCAGTTCGCCGATGGCGTCGTGCATCGCTTCGAGGGCGCTGTGGCCCAGGCGCGGATCCGACGAATGGCCGCTCTGCCCGAGGATGTCGATGCGCTCCATCATGATGCCTTTGTGCATGCGGATCGGCTTGAGCCCGGTCGGCTCGCCGATCACCGCCGCGCGCCCAATCGGACGACCGGCCTCGGCCAGCGCTCGGGCACCGGACATCGAGCTTTCTTCATCACAGGTGGCGAGGATCAGCAGCGGTTGCTTGAATGGCTGGTCAAGCAGTGGCTGCACGGCTTCGATGATCAGGGCAAAAAAGCCCTTCATGTCGCAGCTGCCCAGCCCGACCCAGCGGCCGTCGACTTCGGTGAGCTTCAGCGGATCGGTCTGCCACAGCGCATCGTCATAAGGAACGGTATCGCTGTGCCCGGCCAGGACCAGGCCGCCGGGGCCGCTGCCGAAACTGGCGAGCAGGTTGAATTTACCGGGGCTGACCTGCTGGATATCGCAGCTGAAGCCCAGATCCCCCAGCCATCCGGCGAGCAAATCGATCACCGCCCGGTTGGATTGATCCAGGCTCGGTTGGGTGCAACTGACCGACGGTGCAGCGATCAGTGCAGCGAACTGGTCTTGCATGGACGGCAAAGGCATCGCTGACTCCAACTCCCGATTTGAAGTCCATCATAGAGCCATCCGGCGCCAGGAATAAACCGCCGCAGGGCGTAGGACGTATCAGTCCTGTACACTGCACGGCCTTGGCAGCCACACATTCCCCCGGCTGCGCTCCCGATCCTGGATTTTCCGGCCATGCAGAAAGAAACCGAAATCAAACTCCGCGTCAGCCGCGAAACCCTCGCCGCCCTGCGCGAGCACCCGTTACTGAAAAAACGCAACAAAAATGGCTGGGAACGCCGTGAGCTGATGAACCAGTATTTCGACACCCCCGAGCGCGACCTGGCCCAGGCCAAAGTCGCCCTGCGCCTGCGCAAGGACGGTGACGAAGTGATTCAGACCCTCAAGACCCGCGGCCAGAGCGTGGCCGGTCTGTCCGAGCGTAACGAGTACGACTGGAAGTTGCCCAAAGCCAAGCTCGACGTAAAGAAACTCGACGGCGAATGCTGGCCCGAGTCGCTGGCCGAGCTGGACAAGAAAACCCTGAAGCCAATCTTCACCACCGATTTCGTCCGCGAGCGCGCGGAAATCGCCTGGGGCCGCGGCAAGGCCAAAGTGGTCATTGAAGCCGCACTGGACCTCGGTCACGTGGTGGTCGGCAAGCAGAAAGAAGAAATCTGCGAGCTGGAACTGGAACTGCGCGAAGGCGAGCCGGCCGCGCTACTGGAACTGGCCGCCGAACTGGCGGAAACCCTGGCCCTGATGCCATGCGACATCAGCAAGGCCGAACGCGGCTACCGTCTGTATGACGCCAACAGCTACTCGCTGAGCCTGCCGGCGCCGCAACTGACGCCGGAAACCCAACTCGACGACGCCTTCGCCGCGCTCTGCTGGCACCTGCTCGGCAGCAGCCAGCGTCTGGCTGAACAGTACCGTTTCAACGGCCACTGGCGCCTGCTGCTGGACTGGGTCGAAAACCTCGCGGAAATGCGCGCCCTGCTCAGCAGCCTCGGCCAGGCCGCACCGCGTCCGGCGACGCACGACTTGCGCGTGGTGCTCGATGCCTTGCTCGAAGACTGGCGCCCGCTGGTTCAGGTCGGCATCGAAGACGAAGACGTGCGCAAGGCGGCGCCAGAGCAATTCCTCGAAGAGCTGGAAGACCCGCGCTGGGGCCTGTTCTCGCTGACCGCGTCGCGCTGGCTGCTGGCCCGCACCTGGACCGCCGAGCGCAACACTCGCGGTAACCGCCAAGGCGCCGCGCAACTGCACAGCTGGCTGCCGCGCATGCTGGGCGAAGAAGCCACCTCCCTGCAATTGCAGCGCTATCAGCAACAGCCGGAAGATCTGGCCGAGCAACTGCCGCGTATCGAGCGCATCCAGGCCTGGCTGCACCACGCGCGTAACGTGCTGGAGATCCCGGAAATGGATCGCCTGTACGGCGAGCTGAACAAACTGGCGCAACTGGCCAACGAACCGACGATCACTGACGAACTGCTCGATGCACGCAAGCAGCAAGCGATCGCGGTTTACCAGAATCGCGCGTGGAAAATGCTTCTGCGCATGTGATGACTGTGTGGTGAGGGGATTTATCCCCGATGGCTCGCGAAGCGGCCCCGCTCTTAAAAAAAGCGGGGACTGCTGCGCAGTCCATCGGGGATAAATCCCCTCGCCACAGTAAATCCCCCTAGCCCCGAGGTTATTCGCGCTAAACCGGGAGGCTGGTTGTGGATTTGATCTCCGACAACGCCACAATCGAGTTCACTTCCTGAATCCCCGGCACCAGCGACAGCTTCTCGAAGAAGAACCGCTCATACGCCTCGATGTCCGCCGCGACAATGCGCAACAGAAAATCCACCGCGCCCATCAGCACATAACATTCCAGCACTTCCGGAAAGCCACGAATCGCCTCGGTGAATTCGGTGAAGTTCGAACGCCCGTGGGCGTTGAGTTTGATCTCGGCGAAGATCTGCGTGTTCAGGCCGATCTTCTTGCGATCGAGCAAAGTCACCTGGCCGCGAATGATCCCCTCCTCCTTCATCCGCTGAATCCGCCGCCAGCAAGGCGACTGCGACAAACCCACCTGCTCGGCGATCTGTGCGCTGGACAATGAAGCGTCCTCTTGCAGCAGGGCGAGTATCTTGCGGTCGTAGGCGTCCAGCTCACAGTGCATAGAAAAACCTCAAATACAGGATCCTGCGAATTGATCCAGTCGATCACTCGCCAATAACACCGATCTTAGCCAAGAAATGCCCGGCACCGAATGTAAAAATTTCTCCAGTGATTCTGGAGACTTGCCATGCCGCACCTTGAAGCCGTGAACGCCACCCCAACCCGAGCCGATGTCTGGAACGTCAACAACAGCCATTGCCTGGCGCAGTATCAGATCCTCGCCGAAGCCGAGCCGGATTTACTGGTGCGGGTGCTGAACCTGTTCGCGCTGCAATTCCTCACGCCCGAACAGGTCAACGTGCAGCGGATGGACGACTTGATGTCGATCGACATCGTCATCGGCGGTTGCAGTTGGCATCGCGCGCAAGTGATTGCGGAAAAACTTCGTAACCTGATCAGCGTCTGCTCGGTGAACCTGCAAAACGCCGACACGGCTTGGGATGCGCCGGCACAGGCCAGCGCCTGACAAATCCGGCAACGGCTTTGTCGGGTAGTGGCCCAGCGGTCTGCGGGGCCACGACTATCCTTTGCGAACTGTCGTTCAAAAGGAAGCCCGCATGTCCGTTCAACTCGCCACTCAGGACCGCTGGCTGGATCTCAACGATGTATTGCGTGAACTGGTCGCCCAGGGCTTCATCAGCCAGGACTCGGCGGAGCAGGCGCTCAATGCCCGTCGCCGCCACGCGACCCACGGCCAGCAGCATCCACTGGAATTCATCGCCAGCCAGCAACTGGACGACCTCAGCCGTCCGGGCAAACACCTGGATCTGGAAAGCCTGACCCTGTGGCTGGCCCAGCAGGCCGGCCAACCGTATCTGCGCATCGACCCGTTGAAGATCAACGTCGCCGCGATCACCCCGCTGATGTCCTATGCGTTTGCCCAGCGGCACAAGATTCTCGCGGTGGCGGTCGACCGCGACGCCGTGGTCGTCGCCAGCGCCCAGCCCTACGTCACCGGCTGGGAAGCCGACCTGACCCACGTGCTGAAGCTGCCGATCAAACGGGTGGTTGCCAACCCGGTGGACATCCAGCGCTTCAGCGTCGAGTTCTTCCGCCTCGCCAAATCGGTCAGCGGCGCCAACAA
Source organism: Pseudomonas sp. AD21 (assembly GCF_002878485.1). Classification (NCBI taxonomy): domain Bacteria; kingdom Pseudomonadati; phylum Pseudomonadota; class Gammaproteobacteria; order Pseudomonadales; family Pseudomonadaceae; genus Pseudomonas; species Pseudomonas sp. AD21. The sequence continues at coordinate 125,039 of NZ_NQYG01000006.1, read as the reverse complement.
CGCCGACCCGCAGAACGGCAACCTCGGCAACTTCGAACAACTGCTCAACCTCGGCGCCAGTGATCAGGAGCCGGACGCCAACGATGCGCACATCGTCAACATCGTCGACTGGCTGTTCCAGTACGCCTTTCAGCAGCGCGCCAGCGATATCCACATCGAACCGCGCCGCGAACAGGGCACGGTGCGTTTTCGCATCGACGGCGTGCTGCACAACGTCTATCAATTCCCGCCGCAGGTGACCATGGCGATCGTCAGCCGCCTGAAAAGCCTCGGGCGGATGAACGTCGCCGAAAAGCGCAAACCCCAGGACGGCCGGGTCAAGACCAAGACCCCGGACGGCGGCGAAGTCGAGCTGCGGCTCTCAACGCTGCCCACCGCATTCGGCGAAAAAATGGTCATGCGCATTTTTGACCCGGAAGTGCTGCTCAAGGACTTCGATCAGTTGGGCTTTTCCGCCGACGACCTGCGCCGCTGGCAGGACATGACCCGCCAGCCCAACGGCATCATTCTGGTCACAGGGCCGACCGGTTCGGGCAAGACCACCACGCTCTACACCACGCTGAAGAAGCTGGCGACGCCGGAGATCAACCTCTGCACGATCGAAGACCCGATCGAGATGGTCGAACCGGCGTTCAACCAGATGCAGGTGCAGCACAACATTGACCTGAGCTTCGCCGCCGGGGTGCGCGCACTGATGCGACAGGACCCGGACATCATCATGATCGGCGAGATCCGCGACCTGGAAACCGCCGAAATGGCGATCCAGGCCGCGCTCACCGGACACCTGGTGCTGTCGACCCTGCACACCAATGATGCGCCGAGCGCCATCAGCCGCCTGCTCGAACTCGGCGTGCCGCATTATCTGATCAAGGCCACGGTGCTTGGGGTCATGGCCCAGCGTCTGGTGCGCACCTTGTGCCCGCACTGCAAGGCGCCGCTGACGCTGGAAGAGGAAGACTGGCAGACCCTGACCCGACCGTGGCAAGCGCCACTGCCGGGCAACGCGCAGCGGGCGATCGGTTGCCTGGAGTGCCGCGACACCGGTTATCGCGGGCGTGCCGGGGTCTACGAAATCATGCAACTGAGCGACAGCCTCAAAGCTTTCATCACCCCCGACACCGACCTCACCGCCATTCGCCGGCAAGCCTTCAAGGAAGGCATGCGCAGCCTGCGCCTGTCGGGGGCGCAGAAGGTCGCGGCAGGGCTGACAACCCTTGAAGAAGTGCTGCGAGTGACACCGCAGAGCGAGCAGCGCTAGCGAGGTTACCAGTCGGCGACATTGACCTCGGCATTCGGCTTGATCCACAGCACCGAGCCATCCGACCTGCGTTGCAGAATCGAGTGATTGAGCTTGAGCCCCTCCCCGGTTCGCAGGTTTCGTGCGGCGTAAGACTGGCTCGGGCTGAACATCAACGTACCCGGATGGCTTTGCCCCACGCGCATGCCGTGCGGGTACTGCCATTCACCCAGGGTCATCGGGTTTTGCAACTGACCGTCCCAACGCAGCAGCCTGCGCTGCTTGTCCAGTTTCACGGTGACGCTCGACAGCACAATGCCACGCATTGAAACCGGCTCCTTCGCCATCCAGTCGCTGACGCTGTAGTGGTCGTCTTCGCGATAGACCCTGCTCTCGGCGGGCCAGGTTTCGCCGACAATCCGCGTCCCGCCGACCAACGTACAAGCGCCGAACGCCCAGCGTTCAGGTTGCAATCGCGTCTGTTCGGTGACCGTCATGGTCAACCAGCTGCCGCCTGCGCAGGGCCAGCCATCGATGACCTGATCACCCACCAGCAGCAACTCGGTTTCCGGCAGGCGATACATTTTGATTGCCGAAACCTGCATCCCGGCAAGGCTATGCGGGCCGGCAAAATCAGCGCGATCGAGACTTGCCAGGCCATGGACTTGTGGCTGACCATTCTCATCCAGCGGCTCAAGCGTACTCAGATGCAATCGAGTACCCGCCGGCAGGGCCATGTTGCCGATCTGAACGTCATGATCGAGCCTGGGATTACGCGCGCGACTGTCCTGGGCACTGCTCACCATTTGATAAACGGTCAGGCCAACCACGGGCACACATACCAGGGCAATGGCTGCAAGCTTGCGCGGATGCAGCAGCAGCGACCGGCGCCACGCCGGCACACTCAGCATGATCAACAGCACCGGCAGCCCGATGAAACTGACGAGGAGCAGCCACCAGAACAACGCGTAAAACAGACCGATCAAACCCAAGGTTGCGTCCATGCTTGAGAAACAAAGGCACATGGTGACAAACAAGTCGCCTCGCCTCCAGCACAACAGCGCCCATGACTGGACAGTCATGGAACTGGATCGGGTAAATGACGATCCAAGGCCGTAGTTAACCCCCAGGAGTCACTCAATCATGCGTCTCAAACTTGCTGTCGCCACCCTTGCCTTGCTGTCCCTTCCCGTTGGTTCAGCGATGGCCGACAGCTTTTGGCGTAACGTCATTTCGTCCGGCGCCACCACCGGTTCGACCTACCTGACCTTCAAGGATCACAAGCTGATCGTTGCCGCGCAGGACGATGCCGGCAGCTTCGTCGCCAGCGATGGCGGCATCCGTGGGCCGTACCTGGAAGCGGCAATGCAGAAAGTCCGCGCCGACAACCCGGGCCTGCAGGCCACGGACATGGAACTGGCGAATGCGATTCTGGCGAAAAACGCGGTGGAAACCGAGTAAGCCTGGCGCCGAGAAAAATGCCGCTCGATCGAGCGGCATTTTTTTGCCTGCATTTCCCGCTTCACTCCCCCCCTGTAGGAGTGAGCCTGCTCGCGATAGCTGTACTCCAGGCAATGGATTCGGCGACTGATGCACCGCTATCGCGAGCAGGCTCACTCCTACAATGAATCGGGTCGCACGGGGACATCAGCGGTAATCGTCCACAGGAACACAGGCACAAAACAGATTGCGATCCCCATAGACGTTATCCACCCGGTTCACCGCCGGCCAGTATTTATGCGCCTTGGTGTGCGCATCCGGGGTGATGCCCTGTTCGATGCTGTAGGGCCGTTCCCAGACCCCGGTAACATCCGCCAGGGTATGCGGAGCACGCTTGAGCGGATTGTCTTCCGCCGGCCAGTTGCCGTTCTGCACCTCGGTGATTTCCGCACGAATGCTCAACATGGCGCCGATAAAGCGGTCCAGTTCGGCCTTGGACTCGCTCTCGGTCGGCTCGACCATCAACGTCCCCGGCACCGGGAATGACATGGTCGGCGCGTGGAAGCCGTAGTCCATCAGACGCTTGGCGACGTCCTCTTCACTGATCCCGGTCTGCGCCTTCAACGGCCGCAAATCGAGAATGCACTCATGGGCCACCCGCCCGTTGCGCCCGGTGTACAACACCGGGAAAGCGCCGGATAAGTGTTGCGCCAGATAATTCGCCGCGAGAATCGCCACTTCGCTGGCATCCGCCAACTGCGGGCCCATCATCGCGATGTACATCCAGCTGATCGGCAAAATGCTCGCACTGCCCCACGGCGCCGCGCTGACCGCGCCGTTCTGCGGCAACGGGCCGTCAATCGGTACCACCGGGTGATTGGCGACGAACGGTGCCAGATGCGCACGAATGCCGATCGGCCCCATGCCCGGCCCGCCGCCTCCATGCGGGATGCAGAAAGTCTTGTGCAGGTTCATGTGCGACACGTCGGCGCCGATGTCCGCCGGACGCGCCAGCCCGACCTGCGCATTGAGGTTGGCGCCGTCCATGTACACCTGCCCGCCATGCTTGTGGATCACTTCGCAGATCTCGCTGATGCCTTCCTCGTACACGCCGTGGGTCGAAGGATAGGTCGCCATCAGGCACGACAACTTGTCCCCTGCCTCGGCAGCCTTGGTTTTCAGGTCATCCAGATCGACGTTGCCGGCCTCGTCGCACTCGACAATCACCACGCGCATCCCGGCCATCTGTGCCGAAGCCGGGTTGGTGCCGTGGGCCGAAGACGGAATCAGGCAGATGTCCCGTGCGCCCTGATGCCGGCTCTCGTGATATTTGCGAATCGCCAGCAGCCCGGCGTACTCGCCCTGCGCCCCGGAGTTGGGCTGCATGCAGATCGCATCGAACCCGGTGATCGCGCACAACCAGCGCTCCAGCTCTTCGATCATCAAGGTGTACCCGAGCGCCTGCTCCCGAGGCGCGAACGGATGCAGGTTGGCGAACTGCGGCCAGGTGACCGGGATCATCTCGCTGGTGGCGTTGAGTTTCATGGTGCAGGAGCCCAGCGGGATCATCGACTGGTTGAGCGCCAGATCCTTGTTCTCCAGTTGTTTGAGGTAGCGCAGCATCTCGGTTTCGCTGTGGTGAGCGTTGAACACCGGATGGCGCAGGTAAGGCGTCTTGCGCTGGAGGCTGTCGGGGATGCCTGAAACCAGTGCTTCTGCATCGAGTTGCTCGACGTTCAAGCCATGATCGGCACCCAGCAGCACATCGAACAGCCTGGCCACCGTGCTTTCGTCGCTGGTCTCATCAAGGCTCAGCCCCACACGACCGCGCCCGAGAATCCGCAGGTTGATCTGCGCTGCCTTGGCGCTGTCGATGATCGCGCTTTGCGCGCCACCCAAGTCGAGGGTCAGGGTGTCGAAAAACTGCCCGTTGACCCGAGAAAGACCATGGCGCTCCAGCCCCGCCGCCAGAATGCAGGTCAGCCGATGCACCCGCTGGACGATCCGTTTCAAGCCTTCGGGCCCGTGATAGACCGCGTAGAAACTGGCGATGTTGGCCAGCAGCACCTGCGCGGTGCAGATGTTCGAATTGGCCTTCTCCCGGCGAATGTGTTGCTCACGGGTTTGCAAGGCCATGCGCAACGCGACGTTGCCCCGGGCGTCCTTCGAGACACCAATGATCCGCCCGGGAATCGCCCGTTTGTATTCGTCGCGGCTGGCGAAAAACGCCGCATGCGGGCCGCCGTAGCCCATCGGCACACCAAAGCGCTGGGACGAGCCGAACACCACATCGGCGCCCAGCTCACCCGGTGGTGTCAGCAGCAACAGGCTCAGCAGATCCGCCGCCACACAGGCCAGCGCCTGCTGCGCATGCAGTTGATCGATGACCGGGCGCAGATCGCGGATCTCGCCGTGGGTGTCGGGATACTGCAGCAGTGCGCCAAACACCTGGTGCTGTTTCAGGTTATCCACAGCGTCGATGATCAGTTCAAAGCCGAAACCTTCGGCGCGGGTCTGCACCACGGAGATGGTCTGCGGATGACAGTTCTCGTCGACGAAAAACAGATTGCTCCTGGACTTCGCCACACGCTTGGCCAGTGCCATGGCTTCCGCCGCAGCAGTGGCTTCGTCGAGCAAAGAGGCGTTGGCCAGTTCAAGCCCGGTGAGGTCGATGGTCAGTTGCTGGAAATTCAGCAGCGCTTCGAGTCGGCCTTGAGCGATCTCCGGTTGATACGGGGTGTAAGCGGTGTACCAGCCGGGATTTTCCAGCACGTTGCGCAGGATGACGGTCGGCGTGAGCGTGCCGTGGTAGCCCATGCCGATCAGGCTGGTCCACACCTGGTTCTGCTCGGCATAGCCACGCAGCTTGGCCAGCGCTGCCTGTTCGTCGAGGGCCGGTGGCAAATCCAGCGCCCGGTTCAGACGAATGCCCGGCGGCACCGTCTGCTCGATCAGTTCGACCCGGCTGCCGAGACCGAGGCTGTCGAGCATCGCCTGCTGTTCGGCGGCGTCGGGGCCCAAATGGCGGCGCAGGAAGGCTTCAGGGTCGCGTAACTGGCTCAAGGATGGCAACTGGGACATGACGGGCTCTCTCTTGACTGGCGCTCGGCGTCAATGCAACACGGTCAAACCAGCATAGCAGCCGATACCGACGCGCACGGCTTGGCGGCACAGGGCGTTCCGGGGCATGCTGTAGCGCCTGCATCAGGCGTCCAACTTTCGGATGATCCAATCCCCATGAGCCAACTGCCGTTCCTGCCGTTTTCCAAACCTGTCATTGATGAAGCCACGATTGCCGCCGTCGGCGATGTGCTGCGCTCCGGCTGGATCACCAGCGGGCCGAAGGTCCAGGCCTTCGAAGCACAGCTGTCGGAATATTTTGGCGGGCGCCCGGTGCGCACGTTCAACTCCGGCACCTGCACCATGGAAATCGCCCTGCGCATCGCCGGCATCGGGCCGGGTGATGAAGTGATCACCACGCCGATCTCCTGGGTCGCCACCGCCAACGTGATCCTCGAAGTCGGCGCCACCCCGGTGTTCGCCGATATCGACCCGGTGACCCGCAACATCGACCTGGACCAGCTGGAAGCGGCAATCACCCCGCGCACCAAAGCGGTGATCCCGGTGTACCTCGCCGGCCTGCCGGTGGACATGGATCGGCTGTACGCCATCGCCCGCAAACACAATCTGCGCATCGTCGAAGACGCCGCCCAGGCCCTGGGTTCGAGCTGGAACGGCCAGCGCATCGGTGCCAGCGGCGATTTCGTGTCGTTCAGCTTCCAGGCGAACAAGAACGTGACCTGCTCCGAGGGCGGCTGCCTGGTGCTGAACACTCCGGAAGAAGCACGGCTGGCGGAGAAATACCGCCTGCAAGGCGTGACCCGCAACGGCTTCGACGGCCTCGACGTCGATGTGCTCGGCGGCAAGTTCAACATGACCGACGTTGCCGCCACCATCGGTCTGGGACAGTTTGCCCACATCGAAGCGCTGACCGCCCATCGCCAGGCACTGGCCCGTCACTACTTCAAATGTTTTGGCGATGACTTTGAAGCGACCTATGGCGCCCAACTGCCGCCCGCGGATTTCACCAACAGCAACTGGCACCTGTTCCAGCTGGTGCTGCCGGAGCGCAAGGACGGCTTGCCAGCGCGGGCCACGTTTATGGAGCAGATGCAGGCCAAAGGCATCGGCATCGGCTATCACTACCCGCCGATCCACTTGCTCAGCCTGTACCGCGAGCGCGGTTTCAAGGAAGGCATGCTGCCGGTGGCCGAGCGCGTTGGACGCCTGATCGTGTCGTTGCCGATGTTCACTACCATGACCAAGGACGATGTCGAGCGTTCGGTCGCGGCAGTGAAAGCGGTGTTGCGCGACGCCTGATCGACGCCCACAAAAAAGCCCCGAGAGATCGGGGCTTTTTTGTGTAGCGGGCAATTACTCGCCGATGGCAGCCTTGTAGGCGGCGGCGTCGAGCAACTTATCCAGCTCGGCCTTGTCGCTTGGCTTGAGCTTGAAGATCCAGGACTCGTAAGGATCGTTGTTCAGCTCTTCCGGCGCGTCAGCCAGCACTTCGTTGATTGCAATCACTTCGCCGCTGATCGGCGAGTAGATGTCGGAAGCCGCTTTCACGGACTCGACCACACCGGCCGCGTCACCGGCCTCGAACACCTTGCCCACCTCAGTCAGCTCGACGAACACCACATCGCCCAGCGCTTCCTGCGCGTGATCGCTGATGCCCACGGTAACGGTGCCGTCAGCTTCCAGACGCGCCCACTCATGACTTTCGGCAAAACGCAGTTCAGCGGGGATATTGCTCATGCTCGGTGTCCTCGAGAAATTGTCAGCGGTCGTACCCGCCGGAAAAGGTTAGATCAAAGTTTTGCCATGGCGGACGAAGGTCGGTTTGACCACGCGTACCGGGTACCACTTGCCACGGATTTCCACTTCGGCGCGGTCGGCTGTGGCCATCGGTACACGCGCCAGGGCAATCGATTTGCTTAGCGTAGGAGAGAAACTACCACTGGTGATCTCTCCTTCGCCAACATCGGCGATACGAACCACTTGATGGGCGCGTAAAACACCGCGTTCCTCAAGCACCAGGCCCACCAGTTTGTGCGCAACACCGGCGGCTTTTTCCGCTTCCAGCGCTGCACGACCGATGAACTGCCGCGAGGCCGGCTCCCAGGCAATGCTCCAGGCCATATTGGAAGCCAGCGGCGAGACATCTTGATGAATGTCCTGGCCGTAGAGGTTCATCCCGGCTTCCACCCGCAACGTGTCGCGGGCGCCGAGGCCGATCGGCGAAATGCCCGCACCCACCAGATCGTTGAAAAACCCCGGGGCCTGATCGGCCGGCAAGGCGATTTCCAGACCGTCCTCACCGGTGTAACCGGTGCGCGCAATGAACCAGTCGCCATCGACTTCAGCTTCGAACGGTTTGAGGTGCTGGATCAGTGTCGCGCGGGACTGGGTCACCAGCTCGGCAATCTTGTGCCGGGCCTGCGGGCCTTGGATGGCGAGCATCGCCAGCTCGGAGCGCTCGTGCAATTGCACGTCGAACCCGGCCAGTTGCGCCTGCATCCACGCCAGATCCTGATCGCGGGTGGAGGCGTTGAACACCAGCCGATAACGGTCTTCGAGGCGATAGACGATCATGTCGTCGACGATGCCGCCGCGCTCGTTGAGCATCGTGCTGTATAGCGCGCGGCCGGGGCGGTGCAAGCGCTCGACGTCATTGGCCAGCAAATGCTGAAGCCAGGCTTTGGCCTGGGCACCGGTGATATCGATCACGGTCATGTGGGAAACATCGAAGACCCCGCAATCGCGGCGCACCTCGTGGTGCTCCTCGACCTGCGAGCCGTAATGCAGTGGCATGTCCCAACCGCCAAAATCGACCATCTTCGCGCCGAGGGCGAGATGCAGGTCATACAGAGGCGTACGCTGTCCCATGGGTTTCTCCTTCCGGGCGTGGCGAAGGTGCGGACAGCCGCTGTACGGGGTGAAAGCCGCGAAATAGAAGGCTTTCAGCCGATTTCAGCGAACGGGTCTGTCAGACGAACCGCACCGAATGCCGCGCATTGTAGCCGCATGATTCAGGACTGACGACTAAGTGTTTCGGTGCGCCGAGCGCCGGATCAGGCCAATGACCGGCAACAGGCCGACCAGAACCAGCGTCAGCGCTGGCAGCGACGCCCGCGCCCACTCGCCCTCGCTGGTCATTTCAAAGATCCGCACCGCCAGCGTGTCCCAGCCAAACGGGCGCATCAGCAGGGTCGCGGGCATTTCCTTGAGCACATCGACGAACACCAGCAACGCTGCGCTCAGCGTGCCGGGCAGCAAAAGCGGCAGATACACTTTGAAAAACAGTCGCGGCCCACTGACACCCAGGCTACGTGCCGCTTCAGGCAAAGAAGGCCGTATACGCGCCAGACTGTTTTCCAGCGGACCGTAAGCGACCACGATAAAACGCACCAGATACGCCATCAGCAACGCCGCGAGACTGCCGAGCAGCAAGGGTTTGCCAGCGCCACCGAGCCAGCCTGAGAGCGGGATCACCAGTTCGCGATCCAGATAACTGAACGCGAGCATGATCGACACCGCCAGCACCGAACCCGGCAAGGCGTAACCGAGATTGGCCAGCCCCACACCAGAGTTGATCGCCGGCGTCGGCGCCAAGCGCCGGGCAAAGGCCAGCAGCAAGGCGACGCTGACGGTGATCAGCGCCGCCATGCCGCCCAGATAGAGGGTGTGCAGGATCAGCCCGGCATAGCGCTCATCGAGATCGAAACGCCCGCGCTGCCAGAACCAGACGATCAGTTGCAGCATCGGAATCACGAAAGCGCAGGCGAACACCAGTCCGCACCAGCTCATCGCCGCAAGGGCTTTGAATCCGCGCAGGTGATACAGCGCTTTCACCCGAGGCCGTTCGTTGCTCGCCCGGTTGGAGCCGCGTGCGCGACGTTCGCCGTACAACACCAGCATCACCACCAACAGCAACAGGCTGGCCAGTTGCGCCGCGCTGGGCAGGCTGAAGAAGCCGTACCAGGTCTTGTAGATCGCGGTGGTGAAGGTGTCGAAGTTGAACACCGACACCGCACCGAAGTCGGCCAGGGTTTCCATCAGCGCCAGCGCCACACCGGCGCCAATCGCCGGACGCGCCATCGGCAACGCCACCCGCCAGAACGCCTGCCATGGCGATTGCCCGAGCACTCGCGCCGCCTCCATCAGGCCTTTGCCCTGCGCAAGAAACGCGGTGCGCGCCAACAGATAGACGTAGGGATAAAACACCAGCACCAGCACCACAATCACCCCGCCGGTGGAGCGCACTCGCGGCAGGCGCAGGCCGCTGCCGAACCACTCACGCAACAGGGTTTGCACGGGGCCGGCGAAGTCCAGCAGACCGACGAAGACAAACGCCAGCACATAGGCCGGAATGGCGAACGGCAGCATCAACGCCCAGTCGAGCCAGCGGCGTCCGGGGAACTCGCAGAGACTGGTAAGCCACGCCAGACTGACGCCGAGCAGCGTCACGCCGACACCAACGCCGAGTACCAGTGTCAGCGTGTTGCCGAGCAGGCGCGGCATCTGGGTTTGCCACAGGTGCGACCAGATTTGTTGATCGATGGTTTGCCAGGAGAGCAGCAGAACACTCAGGGGCAACAGCACCAACGCGGCGATGGCGAAGACGATGGGGTACCAGCGGCGTTGGGCGGGGTGGGCCAAGGAAACAGTCTCGCTCAAATGATTGTGCCCACGCTCTGCGTGGGCACACGTCCTGTGACGCTCCGCGTCACGCTTTCGGTGATTCGACGCAGAGCGTCGGGGGCTGCATTCCCACGCAGAGCGTGGGAACGATCATAGCGCTATCAAAGCAGACTCAGTTCCAGCCCGCCCGATCCATCATGCGGATCGCCTCAGCCTGGCGCTTGCCCGCCACTTCCACCGGCAAGGTGTCCGCAATGAACTTGCCCCACGCCGCCACTTCGTCGGATGGTTTCACCGCCGGGTTGGCCGGAAATTCCTGGTTCACGTCGGCGAAGATCTTCTGCGCCTCAGGCGTGGTCATCCACTCCACCAGCGCCTTGGCCGCTTCCGGGTGCGGTGCATGCTTGGTCAGGCCGATGCCCGACAGGTTCACGTGCACGCCGCGATCGGCCTGGTTCGGCCAGAACAGTTTCACCGGAAGATCCGGTTTCTGCTTGTGCAGGCGACCGTAGTAGTAGGTGTTGACGATACCGACATCGCACTGGCCGGCATTGATCGCCTCCAGCACCGCAACATCGTCGGAGAACACGTCGGTGGACAGGTTGTTGACCCAGCCCTTGAGGATCTTCTCGGTCTTCTCGGCACCGTGCACTTCGATCATGGTCGCGGTCAGCGACTGGTTGTAGACCTTCTTCGCCGTGCGCAGGCACAGGCGCCCTTCCCAGTTCTTGTCGGCCAGCGCTTCGTAGGTGGTCAGCTCATCCGGTTTCACCCGCTCGGTGGAATAGGCGATGGTCCGCGCGCGCAGGCTCAGGCCGGTCCAGGCGTGGGTCGAGGAACGATATTGCAGTGGTATGTTGGCGTCGATGGTCTTGGAGGTGAATGGCTGCAGGATGCCCATCTGCTCGGCCTGCCAGAGGTTGCCGGCATCGACGGTGAGCAGCAGGTCGGCGGTGGCGTTTTCGCCCTCGGCCTTGATGCGCTGCATCAGCGGCGCTTCCTTGTCGGTGATGAACTTGATCTTCACCCCGGTTTTCGCGGTGTAGGCATCGAACACCGGTTTGATCAGTTCATCGATACGCGAGGAGTAGACCACCACCTCGTCGGCGGCCTGGGCGGTGGTGCTGCCGATCAGGGTCAGGGCCAGTGCAGTCAGAAGACGCTTGGGTGCCAACATGGGAGTGATCTCTCGGTCGGAAAATGTGGGCCAAATGATAAGGACTCACATTTAGGTTCTCAATCGATCACTTTTCCAAGGAGTTACCAGATGTTGCACAGCTCCGAAACTGCGGTGAATGGACTGATGCCATCGCGAGCAGGCTCACTCCTACAGTTGGAATGCGTTCCCATGTAGGAGTGAGCCTGCTCGCTATGAGGTCATCAGCCTCAATGAAAATGTCAGGGTTTGGCGAGCGCCGGAAGGTCGCCTGTGAGGCCAAGTGCTTCACGAACAAAAAGAGCCTTGGCCTCCGGCAGCTGCTCCACCAGCTTCAACCCGGCATTGCGCAACCAGCGCACCGGCAGCGGATCGGCCTGGAACAAACGCTCGAAGCCCTCCATCGCCACCATCAGCGCCAGGTTGTGCGGCATGCGCCGACGTTCGTAACGGCTCAGCACCTTCACGTCCGCCAGTCGCTCGCCGCGTTCTGCCGCCTGCAGCAGCACTTGAGCCAGCACCGCCGCATCGAGAAAACCGAGGTTCACGCCCTGCCCCGCCAACGGGTGAATGGTGTGCGCCGCATCACCAATCAACGCCAGCCCTTCGGCCACATAACGTTTGGCATGCCGTTGACGCAACGGCACGCAGAGCCGTGGATCAGCACTGATGACATCGCCCAGGCAGCCTTCGAACGCACGCTCCAGCTCACGGCAGAACGCCGCTTCATCCAGCGCCATCAGGCGTTCAGCTTCACTCGGGGTGGTCGACCAGACGATCGAGCACCAGTCCTGCTGCCCGTCATGCTCCAGCGGCAGGAACGCCAACGGCCCGTGATCGGTGAAACGCTGCCAGGCGGTCATTCGGTGCGGTTTGCTGCTGCGCACGCTGGTGACGATGGCGTGATGCAGATAATCCCACTCACGGGTGGCAACGCCGGTCAGGCGACGCACGGCCGAGTTGGCACCGTCCGCCGCGATCACCAGCGGCGCGCGCAACTGGCGACCATCGGCCAGGGTCAGCAGCCAGTCGTCGCCGGAGCGACGCATCTGCTCCAGCCGCGCATTGGCCAGCATGCCCAGATCGCAGTCGTGCAAACGATCGAGCAAGGCATCCTGAACCACACGGTTCTCGACGATATGCCCCAGCACCTCGGCGTGCACACTGCTCGCCGAGAAATGAATCTGGCCAGTGCCGCTGCCGTCCCACACATGCATGTCGGTGTACGGACTGCTGCGGCGTTTGGCGATGCCGTCCCACACGCCGAGGCGTTCGAGAATTCGCTGGCTGGCCGCCGACAAGGCGCTCACCCGTGGCTCGAACGGCGCGGCGGCATCGAACGGTTTGACGCTCAGTGGGCTACCGTCGAGCAGCAACACTTCAAGCCCGCTGTCCTGCAACGCCAACGCGAGGGCGCTGCCGACCATTCCGGCTCCGACAATCAGCAGATCTGCGCGCATTTCCATGCTTTAAGCCTGTCTCGCTGGCGGCGTGCGCCGCCCGTAAAGGGTTTTACCGAGCGCGCCAGTTGGCGGCGCGATCCTGAAAGTGAAAGTGCCGGCCCGCCACTCAAGCATCCGGTCGCGTCCCCAGCCCCATGGCCTGACGGGCGAACCAGCGTTTGGCCGGTGGCAGCAGATCAAGGCCGAGCAGGCCGATGTTGCGTCCCAGCGAGACCAACGGCTGGGTGCTGCCGAACAGCCGCGTGACTTGATCGGAGAAGCCCACGGTGAGGTCCTGATCCAGACGCTGACGCTCGCGATACGCCTGCAACGTGGCGAAGTCGCCCAGCGGCTTGTCACTGGCGAGCAACGCGGCGGCCAAGGCATCGGCGTCGCGCAGCGACAGGTTGAAGCCCTGCCCGGCAATCGGGTGCAGGCTATGGGCGGCGTTACCGAGCACGGCCAAATGCGAACGTACCTGTTCCTCGGCCTCGACCAACGTCAGCGGATACAAGTGTCGCGCGCCAACCTGTTTCAAGGTACCGAGACGGTAGCCAAACACGCCTTGCAGTTCACTGAGGAAATCGCGTTCACTGAGGTCGGCCAGGCGTTGCGCGTCCATCCCCAGACGGGTCCAGACCAGCGCGCAGCGGTTTTCCGGCAGCGGCAGCAAAGCCATCGGCCCTTCGTCGGTGAAGCGCTCAAAGGCCATGCCGTTGTGCGCTTCGCTCGGGGTGATGTTGGCGATCAGTGCGCTCTGGTTGTACGGACGCTTGCGCACGTTGATGCCCAACTGCTCGCGCAGACCGGAACGGCCGCCATCGGCGAGTACCGCGAGGTCGCATTCAAGCGTGGTTTCATCGTTGAGGGTCAGGCGATAGCCGTCGGTCAGCGGCTCCATGCGCGTGACTTCCGCCGGGCAGCGCCAGCTGATCACCTCTTTATCAAGGTGCTGCCACAGGCACTGGCCAAGCCAGGCGTTTTCCACTACATAACCGAGCGCCGGCACGCCCTCTTCCATCGCCGACAGACGGGCGGTGGAGAAACGGCCACGGTCGGACACGTGGATCTGTTTGATCGGCTCGGCTCGGCGGGAAATCTCCTGCCACACGCCCAAGCGCTGATAGATCTGTCGCGAACCGAAGGACAGCGCCGACGAACGGGCGTCGTAGCTAGGCTGCCAGCTGTCACCGGGAGCGAACGGCTCGATCAGCACGATTTTCCAGCCGCGAGCCTTGGCCCCGGCCTGCAAGGCCAACGCCAGACTGGCGCCGACCAGGCCGCCACCGATGATTGCCAGATTGACTCGACTCATGCCGCGTGTGTCCGTGCTTGCGTCATCAGCGCTTCGATCTCGGCGACGGTTTTCGGTACGCCGCTGGTCAGGATTTCACAACCGGTCTTGGTCACTACCACGTCATCCTCGATGCGCACGCCAATGCCGCGCCATTTCTTCGCTACGTTCTGGTTGCCCGGCGCAATGTAGATGCCAGGCTCCACGGTCAACGCCATGCCGACCTCCAGCACGCGCCATTCGCCGCCGACCTTGTATTCGCCGACGTCGTGTACATCCATGCCCAGCCAGTGGCCGGCACGGTGCATGTAAAACGCTTTATAGGCTTCGGTCGCGATCAACTCGTCGACCTCGCCTTGCAGGATCCCGAGCTGCACCAGGCCGGTGGTAATGACCCTGACCGTGGCTTCGTGCGCCTGATTCCAGTTTTTGTTCGGGGCGATTTCGGCAAATGCAGCTTCCTGCGAGGCCAGCACCAACTCGTAAATCGCTTTCTGCTCGGCGGAAAACTTGCCGTTGACCGGCCAGGTGCGGGTGATGTCGCTGGCGTAGCAGTCGATTTCGCAACCGGCGTCGATCAACACCAGATCGCCGTCCTTGAGCAGCGCGTCATTCTGCTGATAATGCAGAATGCAGCTGTTGCGCCCGGCGGCGACGATCGAGCCGTAGGCCGGCATCTTCGCCCCGCCCTTGCGGAATTCGTAATCGAGCTCGGCTTCGAGGCTGTACTCGTAGAGCCCGGCCCGACTGGCCTGCATCGCGCGGATATGAGCCTGAGCCGAAATCCGTGCGGCTTCGCGCATCACCTTCACTTCTGCCGCCGATTTATACAGACGCATGTCGTGCAGCAGATGATCCAGGGCAACGAATTCGTTCGGCGGCTGGGCACCGAGATGCGCCTTGGAGCGAATCACGTTGATCCAGTCCATCAGGTGGCGATCGAATTCAGGGTTACTGCCCATCGCCGAATACACCCGGTCGCGGCCTTCGATCAGGCCCGGCAGGATGTCGTCGATGTCGGTAATGGGGAATGCGTCGTCAGCGCCGTAATCACGGATCGCGCCTTCCTGCCCTGCACGCAGGCCGTCCCACAATTCGCGTTCGGCATTACGTTCACGGCAGAACAGCACGTACTCACCATGCTCGCGCCCCGGCATCAAGACGATGACGGCTTGCGGCTCGGGGAATCCGCTGAGGTACTGGAAGTCGCTGTCCTGACGGTAGACGTGCTCGACGTCGCGGTTGCGGATCGCTACCGCGGCGGCGGGCAGGATCGCGATGCTGTTGGGTTCCATCTGCGCCATCAGGGCCTTGCGGCGACGGCTGTATTCCGCTTTGGGGATATGGGTCATGGGCAGATGGCTTTCCCTGGCACGCGATTAATGCAGCGACGGTTTGGCGGCTGGCGGCACGTCGGCTTTCTTGGTTTCCGAGAACAGCAGCAGCGGCGCGACGCGCAGGTACTCCATGACTTCCATGTAGTCGTTTTCGCCGTCATCGGACTCTTCAAGAGCATCTTGCACCTGAGAAATCGCTGCGAGATCCTGCAGCACTTCGGTGGCTTCAGTGCTGAGCATGCTGCTGTCGCGGCAGTTCAGGCCGAAACCGCTGAGGAAGCCCTGGCACCATTGGCCCAGTGCAGCGGCACGGTCGGTCAGCGGTGCATCATCGGTCGGCAGCAGCAGAACGACGGTGACGTCGTCGCCGGTCAGCTCGCCTTTGACCATCTCTTGCAGGCCGATCAGGGCGTTGCGGACGTTGTCCTGAATGTCGCCTTCGAGCAGTTCGGCGGCGTCGATCAGCCAGCCTTCGTTATCGAAGCCGGCACCGGCGCAACTGCGCCCGAGCAGCACGCCGTGCAGTTCGGCAGGCGAGACGTTATGGCCGCTGGAAGTCAGCAGCGTGGCAAAGGCTTGGTACGGGGAATTCGCAATGGTCATGGGCAGCTAGGCGCCAGACGGCGCTATGTCTAGAATGAAGGCCTTGTATCCTACATCGACAGACTCGCCAAGACTATTAAAGGCTGTCCGCCAGCTACCACCCATCAGACGAACACGTGGACACAATGGAAGACACCGACCTGCAAGCGCTGATGGCCAGACTCGAACTGCTGATTGGTCGAGTGGAGCAACTTAAGAGTCAAAACGCACTCTTACTAGCTCAGGAAAAGACCTGGCGCGAGGAACGCGCTCACCTCATTGAAAAAAACGAAATCGCCCGGCGTAAGGTCGAATCGATGATTTCGCGCCTCAAGGCCCTGGAGCAAGACTCATGAGTTCAAGCAATAGCGTCACCGTGCAGATCCTCGACAAAGAATATTCGATCATCTGCCCGCAGGAAGAACGCAGCAATCTGGTCAGTGCCGCACGCTACCTGGACGGCAAGATGCGCGAGATCCGCAGCAGCGGCAAAGTCATCGGCGCCGACCGTATCGCCGTGATGGCCGCGCTGAACATCACCCACGACCTCTTGCACAAAGAAGAGCGCCCGGACATCCAGGCCAGCGGCTCGACCCGTGAACAGGTGCGCGACTTGCTCGATCGTGTCGATCTGGTGCTGGCCACCGATCCGGACGTCACCAAGGGCTGATTCGCCAGGCCGCTTGAGGTATACTCGCGGCACTCCCTGGGGTGCTTGCCAGTTGACGATGTCCCTGAGCCGATTCGCACTACCCTGGAGGTTGCACGTTGGGCTGGTGTGCATGTCCGCCAGACGGAAAGCCTTAAAGTCTACTGCATCCTCCACCTTGAACTTTCGGGTTCAAGGGCTAAGTTGACAGCGGTTCATCCGGGGAGCCTGATTCGAATCCGATGCCGGTTTTTGCCCGCGTCGGATTTTTTATGCGTGCGTTTTCGCCCTCAACTGCCGAAGCCGAACCATGACCGAACCTGCGCTGCTGCCCCGCCCGCAACTCCGCCGCCTGCTGCGCAAGGCGCGCCGCGCGCTGACGCCGAGCGAGCAACGTCAGGCCGCCAAAGGCCTGTTCCGCCAACTGGCACAAAACCCGCACTTCCGCCGGGCGAAACACATTTCTCTGTATCTGCCCACCGACGGTGAAATCAACCCGCGCCTGCTGCTGCGCGAAGCCCAGCGTCGTGGCAAGGCCACCTACCTGCCGGTGCTCAGCGCCTGGCCGCGAACCAAAATGGTCTTCCAGCGCATTCGCCCCGGCGACAAACTCAAGCCCAATCGCTTCCGCATTCTCGAACCGCACGCCAATCTGGCCCGGCAACGCAAGATCTGGACGCTGGACCTGGTGTTGCTGCCACTGGTGGGGTTTGACGATGTCGGCGGACGCCTGGGGATGGGCGGCGGGTTCTACGACCGCAGCCTGGCGTATCTGGCCCGGCGCAAAAACTGGCGCAAGCCGACGCTGCTGGGGCTGGCCCATGAATGTCAGAAGGTCGAGCGCCTGGCGCAGGCAAGCTGGGACGTACCGTTGCAGGGCACGGTGACAGACAAGGCGTGGTATTTCGCAGACTAGACGCCGCGCAGATCAGCGGCGTCGCAGAGGCAGTTTCAGCGTTTGAAGGCGGTCGACTGTTGGACCTGTTGCGCGACTTCAACCGGAGCATCGGTCTTGCTTGTCCACAGACTTTGCGCATAACCGGTGGTCACGACGCCCAGGCCGAACAAAATAACCAAAGTCCAAAGCAAATCCGGTTTGCGTTTCATCGATTGCCCCCCTCAAGGCACATCATCACGATGACAGCAGCGGTTTCCATTCGTAGGCCGTGCAGCAGCGTCAAGCTTTAAAGGCCGGCATTTTGCGACAACGTGAACCCGGGCGCAAATGCTGACGTCAACCGACCGTCGGTTTGTCATAAAATTGCCCGACAACCTGCCCAATGACCGCTTGAGGAGCACAAGACATGGCCTATTGGCTGATGAAATCCGAGCCCGACGAACTCTCGATCAAAGGTCTGGAGAAACTCGGCACAGCGCGCTGGGATGGGGTTCGCAACTATCAGGCGCGTAATTTCCTGCGGGCGATGGCGGTGGGGGATGAATTCTTTTTCTATCATTCCAGCTGCCCGGAGCCAGGGATCGCCGGAATCGGCAAGATTATTCAGGCGGCGTACCCGGATCCCACCGCACTGGAGCCAGAGAGCCATTACTTCGACCCCAAGGCCACACCCGAGAAAAATGCCTGGAGCGCGATCGATGTTGCGCACGTCGAAACGTTTGCCCAGGTATTGAAGCTCGATTATCTGAAGCAGCAGACCGCGCTGGCCGAAATGCCGCTGGTGCAAAAAGGCAGTCGCCTGTCGGTTATGCCCGTGACGGCCGAACAGTGGGCCACCGTACTCGGCTTGCGCTGAGAACTCCCCGGTCACGGTTTTTTTACCGGCAAAAGGGGCTAGGCTTGACGCTCATTTGACTGACATCAAGCGAATGGAACGCTTGAGCAGTCAGACTGGACGCCACAGCCGCAGGATGCCCCCATGTCGACGCACAGCCGCTCTTCATTTTTATACGCCGGTTCGCTTCTGGTGTTACTCGCCGCCGCCGGCGGGGTCGGTTACTGGATGTCGATCAGCAGCAGACTGGTCGAGGGTCTGTCGATGGGCAACGGGCGGCTGGAAGCCACCGAGGTGCAGATCGCCAGCAAGACACCCGGGCGCCTGGCCGAGGTGCTGGTGGATGAAGGTGACAAGGTCAACAAGGGCCAACTGCTCGCCCGCATGGACACCCGCACCCTCGAAGCCCAGCGCATTCAGGCCGAAGCCGAAGTCTTGCGCGCCCGGGAAAACCTCAACGCCGCCCAGGCCAATGTGCAATTGCGCCAGAGTGAATTGCTGTTGGCCCAGCAAGAGCTGGGGCGTTCGCAATCGCTGTTCAAGCACGGTTACGTCAGCGCCCAGATCATCGATCAATTGCAGTCGCGCATCGGCACCGGCAACGCTGCGGTGACAGCGGCCCGCGCCCAGGTATCGGCAGTCAGTGCGGCGATCGGTGCGGCACAGGCCCAGGTCGCGCAGCTGACCAGTGAGATCGACGACAGTCAGTTACGCGCGCCGATTGACGGGGTGATCCAGTTGCGCATGGCCGAACCCGGCGAAGTGCTGGGGGCAGGCGGCCGGGTGTTGCTGTTGATCGACCCCAACGACCAGTACATGAACCTCTACCTGTCAGCCTCCGTGGCCGGACGTCTGGCGGTGGGCGATGAAGCCCGGGTGCTGCTCGACGCCCTGCCCGACAAGCCGTTGCCGGCGAAGATCAGTTTCGTCGCCGGCAAGTCGCAGTTCACTCCGAAAGAGGTCGAGACCCGCGACGAGCGGCAAAAACTGGTGTTCCGCGTCAAGCTGCGCCTGTTGCAACCCAGCGCCGTGCCGCAAGCCAAACCGGGCATGCCCGGCGCCGGTTATGTACGCACCGCGCCGATCGTCTGGCCGGCCAATTTGCAATGAACAGCCTCGCGGTTCAGGCGAACGCTATCGCGCACCGCTACGGCAAGCAGCAAGCCCTGAGCGATATCACGTTCAGCCTGCCCGCCGGCACCCGTTGCGGGCTGATCGGTCCCGATGGCGCGGGCAAGTCCAGCCTGCTGGGGCTGATCGCCGGGGTGAAGGCCTTGCAACAGGGGCAACTGGACGTCCTCGGCGGGCCGATTCAGCAGCGCCGCCACCGCGACACGCTGTATGCACGCATCGCCTTCATGCCCCAGGGGCTGGGCGGCAACCTGTATCCCGAACTGTCGATCCGCGAAAACATCCAGTTCTTTGCCACGCTGTTCGGCCTGTCGAAAGGCGACAGCGAGCAGCGCATGCACAACCTGCTGCTGGCCACTGACCTGTTGAAATTCGCCGAGCGTCCCGCCGGCAAGTTATCCGGCGGCATGAAACAGAAACTGGGCCTGTGCTGCGCGCTGATCCATGAGCCAGACCTGTTGATCCTCGATGAACCGACCACCGGCGTCGACCCACTGTCACGCCGGCGCTTCTGGGAGTTGATCGACGACGTGCGGCGCGAGCGCCCGCAACTGACCCTGCTGGTCGCCACGGCTTATATGGAAGAAGCCGAACAGTTCGAGCATTGCCTGATGCTCGACAACGGCCAGTTGATTGCAACCGGCCTGAGCCGCGAGCTGGCAGCTGTCACCCCCAGCGGCAAACTCGATGAAGCTTTCACACATTTCCAGGGCGACAGCCAACATGACGCTCAGCCGCTGGTGATTCCGCCACGTACTGGCGGCACCAGCGACATTGCCATCGAGGCCCATGACCTGACACTGCGTTTCGGCGATTTCACGGCGGTGGATCACGTCAGCTTCGCCATCGGTCGCGGCGAGATTTTCGGCTTTCTTGGCTCCAACGGCTGCGGCAAGACCACCACCATGAAAGTCCTGACCGGACTGATGCCGGCCAGCGAGGGCAGCGCGACACTGCTAGGCAATCCGGTGGACGCCAAGGATCTGGCCACGCGCAAGCGGGTCGGGTTCATGTCCCAGAGCTTTTCGCTGTATGGCGAACTCAGCGTGCGGCAGAACCTTGACCTGCACGCTCGACTGTTCGACTTGCCCAAGACCGAAAGCGCGCAACGCATCGACGCATTGATTCAACGCTTCAACCTGCTCAGCGTCGCCGATCAACCGTCCGGCGCCCTGCCTCTGGGGCTGCGCCAACGCCTGTCGCTGGCAGTGGCCGTCTTGCATCGCCCGGAAGTGCTGATCCTCGATGAGCCGACTTCCGGCGTCGACCCGGCAGCCCGTGATGACTTTTGGCGACTGTTGATTGAACTGTCCCGCGAGCAAGGCGTGACGATTTTCCTCTCCACTCACTTCATGAACGAAGCCCAGCGCTGCGACCGCATCTCGCTGATGCACGCCGGCAAAGTCCTCGCTTGCGACACCCCGGCGGCGCTGCAACGGCAGTTCGCCGGAGAGACGCTGGAAGCGGCTTTCGTAACGTGCCTGGAACAGGCTCAGGACACTGCCCAGTCGCCTCCCGCGAGTGAATCGCCAACAGCACCAACGGGCGCGGCGCCCCCGCTCAAGCAGCGCGGTTTCAGCCTCGGTCGCCTGCTGGCGGTAGCCAGCCGCGAAGGCAAGGAACTGCTGCGCGACAAGGTACGCATGGCGTTTGCGCTGGCGGGGGCGATTTTCATGATGGTGATTTTCGGCTACGGGATTTCCCTGGACGTGGAAAACCTCGCGTTCGCCGTGTACGACCAGGATCAGACACCGCAGAGCCGAACCTATCTGGAAGCCTTTCGTGGCTCGCGTTACTTCGATGAACGGCCGACCATCCACAACGCTCAAGAGCTGCACCGCCGCCTGCAACGCTCGGAAATCAAACTGGCGCTGGAAATCCCGCCCGGATTTGGCCGCGACCTGTACGCCAGACGCCAGCCTGCGGTGGCGGCGTGGCTGGATGGCGGCATGCCGTTTCGCGCCGAGACCAGCCGCAATTATGTCGAAGCCGTGCACTTGGCCAATCTGCAACAACTTGCCGAGCAGAGCAGCCCTGCAATGAGTCACCCAGCGGCTGCCAACCTGGAAACCCGCTTTCGCTACAACCAGGATGTGGTCAGCGTCAACGCCATCGGCCCCGGGGTCATGGCGCTGATTCTGGCGTTCATTCCGGCGATGTTGACCGCGCTCGGCATCGTGCGCGAAAAAGAACTGGGCTCGATCACCAACTTCTACGCCACGCCCCTGACCCGCCTGGAGTTTCTGCTGGGCAAACAGGCGCCGTACCTGCTGATCAGCCTGGTCAATCTCGCGCTGCTGGTGGCGATGAACCGCTGGCTGTTCGGCGTGCCGTTCAAGGGCAGCCTGCTGACCCTGACGTTCGGCGGCCTGCTGTATGTGCTGGCGACCACTAGCATGGGCCTGCTGATCTCGGCGTTCACCCGCACGCAAATCGCGGCGATCCTCGGCACCATGATCATCACCAGCCTGCCGACCATCCAGTTCTCCGGGCTGATCGTGCCGCGCTCTTCGCTGGAGGGGGCGGCAGCGGTGATGGGCATGCTGTTTCCGGCGGGCCACTTCCTCGACATTGCGGTGGGCACGTTCACCAAAGCGCTGGACTTGCGGCAACTGTGGCCGCAGTGCCTGGCGCTGTTCGGGTTCTTTGTCGGGTTCACCGGGCTGAGCCTGATCATGCTGAAAAAGCAGGAGGCCTGATGCACAAGTTCACGCACATCCTGCGCCTGGGACTCAAGGAACTGACCAGCCTGCGCCACGACAGCGTGTTGCTGCTGTTCCTGTTCTACGCCTTCACCGTGGCGATCTACATGCCCGCCGCCGGATCGGTGATCGGCGTGCACAATGCCAGCGTGGCCATCGTCGACGAAGATCACAGCGCCCTCTCGCGCCAGTTGGCCCAGGCCCTGCAACCTCCGGAGTTCCAGACGCCGGTGCTGCTGCCCTACCCGCAACTGGATCAGGTCATGGACAGCGGCCAGTACACCTTCGTGATCAACATTCCGGCAGGTTTTCAAACCGATCTGCTGGCGGCGCGGCAACCGGCCATTCAGGTCAACGTCGACGCCACTGCCATGAGCCAGGCGTTCATGGGCGCCGGTTACATCGGCCGGATCTTCCAGCGTGAGCTGCAGGCCTATGGCGGCCAGAACGATGCCGCGACCAAGACGCCGATTCAACTGACCACCCGCGCGCTGTTCAACACCAACCTGGAGGGCGGCTGGTTTCTCGCGGTGATTCAGATCGTCAACAACATCACCATTCTGGCGATCATCCTGACCGGCACGGCGCTGCTGCGCGAACGCGAACATGGCACACTCGACCATTTGCTGGTGCTGCCGCTGACGGCGCTGGAAATCATGCTGGCGAAGATCTGGAGCAACCTGCTGGTGGTGGCGCTATGCACCTGGCTGTCGCTGGAGGTGGTGGTCAAAGGCCTGTTGGGTGTGCCGCTGGCCGGCTCGATGAGCCTGTTTTTGCTGGTGACCGCGGTTTACCTGTTTGCCAGTACCGCGTTGGGCATCTTTCTGGCGACACTGGCGCGCTCGACGCCGCAGTTCGGCCTGCTGGCGATTCCGGTGATCATCCCGATGTTGCTGCTGTCGGGCGGCAGCACGCCATTGGACAGCATGCCGCAATGGCTGCAGTGGGTCATGCAGGGCTCACCGTCCACGCATTTTGTCAGCCTCAGCGCCGCGATTCTGTTTCGCGACGCCGGGCTGAGCGTGGTCTGGCCAGACTTGCTGGCGCTGACGGCCATCGGCCTGCTGTTCTTCCTCATCGCGCTGGCGCGCTTTCGCAAAAGCCTGGCGTCCTGAACAGCAGCCAGCGTGGTTACTGAATGATCAGGTTGTTGAACAACAGGTCTTCAACCACCGGCTTGCCGGTCTCGTCATTCATGACTTGCTGGGTCTGCTTCAGGGCTTCCTGACGCAGCTTTTCCTTGCCTTCGATGCTGCCCATCGCCTCGGTCGTCTGCTGAGTGAACAGCGCCACCAGTTGATTGCGGATCAGCGGCTCGTTGGCCTTGACCAGTTTGGTCGCCTCTTCGCCGGTCACACGCAGCGCCACGTCGGCCTTGTAGACCTTCAGCTTCGGCGTGCCGTCCAGCCCGTAGTTGCCCACGAACGGCGGACTCAAGGTGATGTAGTTGACCTTCGGCGCCTCGCCTTCTTTGGCTTCTTCGGCCAGCGCTGCCACAGGCAGAGACAGGGCCAGCAACAACATGATCCACGCTTTCACAATTCGCTCCTTATCCGGTTTGCGGCCTAGCATAACGACCCGCCGCGCAAGCACAAGCTTATGGCTGACTATCAGGGTCGGGCATGCTCGTTGACCCGTTGACTGACACACCTACACTTATCGGCCATCACTCCCAAAGGAATAGCCCTGATGAAAGCCGTGCTGTGCAAAGCCTTCGGCCCTGCCGAATCGCTGGTGCTGGAAGACGTCGCCAGTCCTGCCCTGAAGAAGAACGAAATCTTGCTGGAGGTGCACGCCGCCGGGGTCAACTTCCCGGACACGCTGATCATCGAGGGCAAATACCAGTTCAAGCCGCCCTTCCCGTTTTCCCCAGGGGGCGAAGCGGCTGGTGTGGTCAGCGCCGTGGGCGAAAAGGTCAGCCACCTGAAGGTCGGCGACCGGGTCATGGCCCTGACCGGTTGGGGCAGCTTTGCCGAACAGGTCGCGGTGCCGGGCTACAACGTCCTGCCGATCCCGCCGTCGATGGACTTCAACACCGCCGCCGCGTTCAGCATGACCTATGGCACCTCGATGCACGCCCTTAAACAACGGGCCAACCTGCAACCGGGCGAAACCCTGCTGGTGCTCGGCGCTTCCGGTGGCGTCGGCCTCGCGGCAGTGGAAATCGGCAAAGCCATGGGCGCCCGCGTCATCGCTGCCGCCAGCAGCGCGGAGAAACTCGCCGTGGCCAAGGCAGCCGGCGCCGACGAACTGATCAACTACAGCGAAGCCAATCTCAAGGATGAAATCAAACGCCTTACCGACGGCCAGGGCGCCGACGTGATCTACGATCCGGTCGGCGGCGACCTGTTTGACCAGGCCATCCGCGCCATCGCCTGGAATGGTCGGCTGCTGGTGGTCGGCTTCGCCAGCGGGCGCATCCCGGAACTGCCGGTCAACCTCGCCCTGCTCAAAGGCGCGGCGGTACTCGGTGTGTTCTGGGGTTCCTTCGCCCAACGCCAGCCGCAGGACAACGCGGCGAACTTCCAGCAACTGTTCGGCTGGTTCGCCGAAGGCAAGCTCAAACCCTTGGTGTCGCAGGTGTATCCACTGAGCAACGCGGCGCAGGCGATCAATGATCTGGGGCAGCGCAAGGCGGTGGGCAAGGTGGTGGTGCAGGTGCGCTGAAAACCCTCATCGTTAAGGCCGGATTGATTCACGAGATTAATCCGGCATTTTTTATTTTTTTACAAAACAAAGCCACTAGCATCAATAATGATCAACTGGGTAGTAACTATATACCGCAGCCATTTCATAAAATGACAGTAATTTGACTCCATACAGACACAAGGAGTAACTGTATGAGTGATCAAAACTGGCGACCGGGCCAACCATTACCCATAGATACAACTGTAGTAAACCCTTACAAAACACACACGCACCTGCCCAACTCTGAAGGCGGTGGCTACGACCGTACTGGCCGAACAAGGAACAGAAGCAGAACTGGATCTGATTTGTTCAGTGAGCTTTCAAAACAAGATATCGAAGACATCAATCAAGCTGTTTTAATTTCGCAAACCGTTCAGAACATTGAAGCTAGCAAACCTGCAATCGCACATGAACATCAAATAAAATCCAGCCAGATTGCTACCCATCTTCAGCTAGACATCAATACAGTCACTGCCAATCTTGGGGGGCTTCATGGACTTTCGCCTGTAGCGGCAATCAACCGCCAACTAACAGCATTAAATCATTTGATCCATGCAAAAACCTCTGAGCGCAATCACAATCAGGCAAGAGCGAACGCGTTTTACGGAGGGGATCCACTTGTACGGACTCAGCGAGACCTTGTTGACTCTTACCTTCGAATCCCCGCATCAGAAGTCCTGCACCGATGGACAGACTCCTATACAGCGGCATACGCGGTACACAGGAATGCGGAGCAAATCAGACAGCTTACTGACAGACTCCATCAACTGTCTGCTCAACTGCCTCAAGCCCACGCGCAGGAGGACGCACAACGTTTAGCCAGATTGAAAGCAGAAGCGGAAGCACAGGCGCAGCACGCGTTCAGAGTGGCAGCAGAAGCTGCACAAGCGAAAGCCCAGATCGAACATGCAGCCAGGGCAGCCTCACAGCAAGCAGAGCTCGCCGAACGGAAAGCGGCGGCAGAAATTGCTGCACAAAAAACAGCCAGGATTGAGCAAGAAAAAGCAGAGGCCGAAAAAAAGGCCGAGGAGAATAGAGTTCTATCGGAGCAAGCCAAAAAACTCAAAAAAGAGAAGCAAAAAAAACAGAAAAACGTAAAAAACAAAATCGACCTATTCGACCTGCAGCTCAAATTTTCAGACCAAACCCGTCCTATTGAGACAGATGGAAAAAATCCATGGTTGAAGGAAAAACACCAAAGACTATTATTTTTGCATCAACTTTCCAAGCAAGCCCACGAGGCCACTGGGAGTTCTAGAAAGAAAATTCAAATCTCAAGACAAGAAAACGTACTACGAAATCTAGAGATTGAAATTGATCAGATGGACCAACAAACAAGGGCAACGGAGAACGCCAGATTCAAACACTCTGAAGGCTCCCAGGCAATAATTCGCCCACTCCTGGCAACGCCGGAGGGATTGATTGCAGGATACGAAAACCTGCAGTTTTCACTATCCGGAGCACTCGATCTACTGAAAAAATCGGCAAAAACGCTAAGTCGCAGCCCACTTGTAACGCTCGTCGAATCCGTATTCCACTCTCCTTCACTAGGAAACGGTGAACTCCAGCGACATCCGGTCGCGTTGACCATACCACTTGCGCAACTCGCCCCAAATAGCGAACAACCAATCGCGGTGGGCCGAGGCAAAATTTCGACTTTGCCGTTTCGGGTTGTATCCACTTTCTCTGAAAATCACACCCAGCTTTTTCTTTCCCGAACGGGCGACGATCTATCTCCCAAAGTACGGAATAGGAAAGCAACTTATAACCCCGACTGGAACCTCTACACCTTCACAACAGAAGGCCTGGACCCCAGAACACTGACCTGGACACCTAACCATGCTCCTGGAAGCGACGGACTCGGATCAATAGAGCTGCCTGTAAGCCAGTCAGAAATCAAGATTTACCCCGGTGCACGGATCACGCCGTTGGAAGGTCGACATGACGAACATCCCACATGTGATGAAAGCGACTCTGATGATTACATTCTGACGTTTCCGCCTGAGTCCGGCATCGACCGAATCTATGTGATGGTCAGCCGGGCTGGCGCGCGCTTTGAGCCGGGGACTGTTACCGGCAGAGGCCAAAATGTTGGAGAGAATTGGCTGGATACAGCAGCAGGCTCGGAAGGCGCGCCAGTTCCTACGCAGATAGCGGACCGGCTACGTGGTCAGGACTTCAGAAACTTTGATAGTTTCAGGGATCGCTTCTGGAAATCGGTAGCAACTGACCCCGTCCTGAGCCAGCAGTTTGGTAAAGTCGATTTAGAGCAAATGAGGTATGGTGCCGCGCCTTTTTCTGAACCTCTTGACAGTGTAGGCGGAAGAGAAAAAATCGAGTTACACCACAAGCAGAGAATTGCAGACGGCGGAGCAGTATACGACTTGGAGAATTTAAGCATTCTGACCCCAAAGGCACACATAGAGCTTCATAAAAAAGGTACTCAACAATGATCCTCAAAGACAAGTTAGAAGATTACACCGAGGCTGAATTCTTGAACTTCTTAAGAGGCTTTTTCGAGAATGACAGTGGCCTGACGGGCGAGGCATTTAGCGCCTATTCAAGCAGGAGAATGCGACACTTCGAGAAAATCATAGAGCATCCACGGAAGCGACTAGTGCTCACGCGCCCTATGAATGGGCGCGAAGATAGCCCAGAGGGCGCGCTCCAAGAAATCAAAGAATGGCGCAAAGCAAACGGAAAACCCGGCTTCAAACCTGAGTAATACAAAAACACAGCGTCGCTGACATCGACGCTGTGTAATCTCGAATCAAAGCAATTCCCGAACCTCCCGCGACAAAAAACTCATGTATTTGCGCATCGGGTTTTCCCGGCAACCTCTGACGATCATGGGGACGCGCCGGTTGATCTTTGCAATGATCGCCAGACGCTGTTCATTCGCCAACTGGCTCTTGTGGATGACGTTGGAGACGTATGCACGGGTGTCATTGAATATCTGCGCATCAACCCACGCGTACTCTGGCAGGTTCCTGAAGCTATCGTTGATTACTCGACATTTCACTGTCTGCAGCCACTGGTTGAGGTGGATCGGCTGATCCTGATGAAGCCGGAAGAGCATTGGCGCCAGCACCGGCTGTTCCGCCGGCCGACCTTCATCGACCGTCCAGGGCTTGAATCGCCACTGCGCTATCGCCTCCCGGGCTGCTTCCGCCAGTTCTGGATGATCACTGTGCACAATGCTGATCCCGTTGACCGAACCATCCGCCTTGACGATGAAGCTGACCTTGACCTCGCCATCGATCCCGGCCCTGTGCAACGCTCTGGGGTAAATCGGCTTGGGGTTGTGTTCAGGGATGAGCAACCCTTCTGCCGCCAGCGCCAGACTGAAGATCGTCAACAAAAGCCCAGCAAAAAACCACCGCATGTTCGCGCCCCTTCCCTAGTGAGATGCCTTATCCGGCAACAGCACAAAGGTTACGGAGCGCGGCCGTTTAACTGAATGGCGCAGCTTCGCTTTTGGGTGCAGGACATTTCCTGATCCCGATGGGAAACCTGACGAAACCGCTGGGCAAATGGCAGCAGGTAAATTTTCTGACGGACGTTTAGCCGCCGCTCGGCCCGGCAACGTCACCCGGCAACAGATGCTCTTGCACCTTCAGGCTGCGAGATGGGATAAGCCGTCCCTTGTCATCGAAGCGCAGGACAATCAGCCAGTCGAAGACATCATCCGGCCATTTTTCCTGCCCCATCAATGCGGTGGCATCGCCGCCAAAGGCTTTGATCAGTTTGTTGATATGGCCGTGGTGCCAGGCGATCAGAACCGTTTGCGCCTGATTGCTCTTGCGCAACAGTTTGACCAGTTGATGAAGATCACCATTGACGTAGGGCTGCTCAATTGCAAGGTTCAGACGCTGGGCCAATGGCGTCAGGGTCAACCGTGAGCGTGCACTCTCCGGGGTGTCGCCAGCAGCGATCAAGCGCTGGGGAACAAGAGTCTGGCCGTCGAGTTTCAGCGGGTTGAAATAGTCGACGTAGGCGGCCGCACGCTGTTCGCCTCGAGCATTGAGCACTGATCCCACATCCGGTTTTTCCGCATGCCGAATGATCAGCACCGTCGCGTTGCGCAGGCCGGAATGGGAAGGATGATCGACGACAATCAAACCCAGCATGACAAGGGCGAGCCCCGCCGCCACCAAAAACCTCGGCATCAATCTGCGAACCTTCAGTGGCATTTCTTATCTCTGCTGATCAATCGGCTGAACTGGCCGCGAGTCTATGCCACACCATGTTCAAAAGTGGTGAAAACGCCCCGTTCTTACAGCTGAGCGACAGGTTCGTAAAAGAACATGCGACTTCCAACATTTTCCGCTGTTTTGCCGATGCGAACCGGTGCTATTTTCGGTAACGAAACTGTAACATTCGCATCCGCAGTCAAAACAAGAAATCTGGAGCTCTTGAATGTTTGCTTTCTTTCGACCTGCCGCACATCAGGCTCCATTGCCTGAAGAAAAAATAGACAGTACTTACCGACGCCTGCGCTGGCAGATCTTCGCCGGTATCTTCTTTGGTTACGCCGGTTACTACCTGCTGCGCAAAAACTTCTCGCTGGCCATGCCGTACCTGATCGACGAGGGCTACACCCGGGGTCAGTTAGGTGTGGCAATGTCAGCCATCGCGATCGCTTACGGCTTGTCGAAGTTCTTGATGGGCCTGGTGTCCGATCGTTCCAACCCACGTTACTTCCTGCCGTTCGGCTTGCTGATCTCGGCAGGCGTGATGTTCGTCTTCGGTTTTGCACCGTGGGCCACGTCCAGCGTGACCATGATGTTCATTCTGTTGTTCATCAACGGCTGGGCTCAGGGCATGGGTTGGCCGCCGAGCGGTCGGACCATGGTGCACTGGTGGTCGCAGAAAGAGCGCGGCGGCGTGGTGTCGGTATGGAACGTGGCGCACAACGTGGGTGGTGGCCTGATCGGTCCGTTGTTCCTGCTCGGCATGGGCCTGTTCAATGACTGGCATGCGGCATTCTACGTGCCGGCTGCAGTGGCCCTGGGTGTGGCGGCGTTCGCGTTCATGACCATGCGCGACACCCCGCAATCGGTTGGCCTGCCGCCAATCGAGCAGTACAAGAACGATTACCCCGAAGGCTACGATGCCAGCCACGAAGACGAATTCAGCACCAAGGAAATCTTCGTCAAGTACGTGCTGCGCAACAAAATGCTCTGGTACGTGGCCATGGCCAACGTCTTCGTCTACCTGCTGCGCTATGGCGTACTGGACTGGGCCCCGACGTATCTGAAGGAAGCCAAGCACTTCACCGTGGACACCACGTCGTGGGCGTACTTCTTCTACGAGTGGGCCGGTATTCCAGGCACGCTGCTGTGTGGCTGGATGTCAGACAAGATCTTCCGTGGCAATCGTGGCCTGACCGGCATGGTATTCATGGCGCTGGTCACCGTGGCGACGCTGGTCTACTGGCTCAACCCGCCTGGCAACCCGACCATCGACATGATCGCGCTGTTCTCCATTGGCTTCCTGATCTATGGCCCGGTGATGTTGACCGGTTTGCAGGCACTGGAACTTGCACCGAAGAAAGCCGCCGGTACTGCAGCAGGCTTCACCGGTCTGTTTGGTTATCTGGGTGGGTCGGTCGCGGCCAGTGCAGCGATGGGCTACACCGTGGACCATTTCGGCTGGGACGGCGGCTTCGTGCTGCTGGTGGGCGGCTGCATCATGGCGATGGTTTGCCTGGCTCCGACCTTGTGGCACAAGAACGTCGCCAGTCAGAGCCGTGAGGCGCTCGCCTGATCGACCTTTGACTTGCAGCGCTTGAGCCGCGCCTCCAGATTTCGATCCGGCATGGCGTGGCTGCGCAGGGCGTGGGCGGGCTGCTCGACATAATCGCGAGTCGTGCCGTACCGCCCGCAAGCGCTTTCAAACACCTGGCTCAGCACATGATCCGGCAAGTTACCGGCATAGCTGGGCAGGTGTCGCTCCAAGACAAATCCTAAAGCCTGCACCTGACTGCCATCTTCGAGCCGGCAGTTGAGCCAGTGTGGGCGATAGGACGGGAACGGCATTTCGCGTTTCCATAGCGCGTACAGCGCACCGTCGAGATTTTCTTCCGGCAGCCGATAGGCGAAGCCGCTGCACGAACCACCGCGATCCAGACCAAACACCAGCCCGGGCATTTCCGGCGTCCCGCGATGCTCGTGCGACCACAGGTACAGGCCGCGATGGTAGCCATGGACTCGCCCGCGCACCCGCTCCACCGCCGTACATTCCGGGCGCCAGATCAGCGAACCGTAGGCAAACAGCCACACCGGCCCGCCCTTGTGGCGCGCCATGGTCGATTGCATCGAGACGAGAAGTTGTTCGTGTGTCAGCTGCGGCCCCAGATCGAGCCGCGGAGGGTAAGCCAGATTCACAAAAGCAGATTCAATGGCTGTCATGACGGAAGTGTTCGGCCCCGCAAGTATTACAAGATGTAAGCACAATTCGCTTGATAGAACATATAGCAGTAACTGTAAAACGAAAAGTGCTAAAGGATGTATGACCTGCCCGATAGCACTAAAGCGCAATTATCAGCCTCGGCTAACGGGTTTTATATAGCCTAATACCATTGCCAAAATATCTTAAATACCCGAATGAAATATGCATAAGCCTTCGCTTGTTCAGGATCGGTTCAAGAAAATGCAGGAAACTTCCTACTAAAATGTCGGACTTTCTGTCTTTCCCGTCGCTGAACGCCTACGTATAACGGCCTTCCTCTGGCGCAAGCCATCCCGTTTGACCGAGGCTGCATCATGAAAAAACCAAGGCTGTTAGCCGCATTGTTGTTGATTCAGACCGGCCAGGCTTTGGCCGAGGATGACTCACAGAAGGACAAGGGCTTCTGGTACGCACAGACCAGTGTCTATACCCGACATTACTCGCCCGACCCCGAACACAATAATCATCAGGACTTGATCGGCATCGAACGCAATCAGGCTTCCGGCTGGGTATGGGGCGGGGCAACTTTCCGCAATTCGTTCCGCCAGCGCTCGAACTATGCGTATGTCGGCAAACGCTATGACAGCAGCGAGTATCCGGTTTATCTGAAAATCACCGGTGGGCTGTTGCAGGGTTATCGCGGTGATTACAAGGACAAGATCCCGTTGAATCGCTACGGCGTTGCGCCGGTGATCATTCCGTCCATCGGTACTCACTACGGCCCATTGGCCGCCGAGTTGGTATTCCTCGGCGCCAACGCGGCGATGGTGACTACCGGCGTACGTTTCTAGGGGTGGGGCTCAGGCTCGGCTCAATTCGCGCGGCTCAAGAGCGTGGCGCGTAGGCAAATACATCGGCGCGCATCTGGTGCGCATCCATCCCGGCTTCCACCAGCGCATCCAGCGTGCCGTAGACCATTGCCGGCGAGCCGCTGGCGTAGACATGCAGGGCCTTCAGATCCGCGAAGTCTTCGCACACGGCCTGGTGCAACATCCCGCAGCGCCCTTCCCAACCGCACTGGTCGCTGACCACTTTGTGCAGGAACAGGTTGGGCAGCCTCAGCCACTCATCCCAGTGTTCGATTTCGTAGAAATCCTCCGGACGACGTACACCCCAGTACAAATGCACCGGGTGTTTGAAGCCGTTGGCGCGGCAGTGTTCGATCAGGCTG
Organism: Pseudomonas sp. AD21; assembly: GCF_002878485.1. Classification (NCBI taxonomy): domain Bacteria; kingdom Pseudomonadati; phylum Pseudomonadota; class Gammaproteobacteria; order Pseudomonadales; family Pseudomonadaceae; genus Pseudomonas; species Pseudomonas sp. AD21. The sequence continues at coordinate 92,320 of NZ_NQYG01000006.1, read as the reverse complement.
TGGATCTGGCCCATGCCAGTACCGGCGGCGATCAGCACCAGCGGACCGTCGGGCAGTTCGGCGAGATGAGTGTCGCCGAATGGTAGCTCGACGCGCACCAGCGGGTTGCGTTGCAGTTGCTCGATCAGGCTCAACGCACTGGCCTCGCGCGCCAGTACGTGGATTTCCAGGTCACGCCCGCCGTGCGGTGCCGAGGCCATGGAGAACGCCGACTTCTCGCCGCTTTCGCGCTCGATCATCAGGTACTGCCCGGCGTGATAGCGCGGCGACTTGCCGGCCGGCGCCCGCAAGCGCACGCGCCAGGTGTCGCCGCCGACGTCCCGGCATTCGATGACCTGACACGACAGGCTGCGCACCGGCAGTTCTCCCAGCGCGAGCACGCCATCCCACAGCAGGATGCAGTCTTCCAGCGGCTCGGCTATGCAAGTGTAGAACTCGCCGTGGTCGTGCACCTTGCCGGCCTGCTCGACCCGGCCTTCCACCAGCAGCGCCGCACATACATGGCAATTGCCGTTGCGACAGCTTTGCGGGCATTCGTAGCCCAGGCGCCGAGCGCCATCGAGAATCCGCTCGCCGGGCCGTATCTCAAGCACCGCTCCGGAGGGCTGCAGGGTTACACGCATCAATCTATTCCTAACTGATTCCAGATGGCATCGATCCGCTGGGTGACGGCGTCGTCCTTGACGATCACGCGACCCCACTCGCGAGTGGTTTCGCCCGGCCACTTGTGGGTGGCATCCAGGCCCATTTTCGAGCCCAGGCCGGAAACCGGCGAGGCGAAGTCGAGGTAGTCGATCGGCGTGTTGTCGATCATCACCGTGTCGCGCTTGGGGTCCATGCGCGTGGTAATGGCCCAGATCACGTCGTTCCAGTCCCGGGCGTTGATATCGTCGTCAGTGACGATAACGAACTTGGTGTACATGAATTGTCGCAAAAACGACCAGACACCGAGCATCACGCGCTTGGCATGCCCCGGATACGACTTCTTCATGGTCACGATGGCCATGCGGTACGAGCAGCCTTCTGGCGGCAGGTAGAAGTCGGTGATCTCCGGGAACTGCTTCTGCAGGATCGGCACGAACACTTCGTTCAGCGCCACGCCGAGGATCGCCGGCTCATCCGGCGGACGACCGGTATAGGTGCTGTGGTAGATCGGTTTGATCCGGTGGGTGATGCGTTCGACGGTGAACACCGGGAAGCTGTCGACTTCGTTGTAGTAACCGGTGTGGTCGCCGTACGGGCCTTCGTCGGCCATCTCGCCCGGGTGGATCACGCCTTCGAGGATGATCTCGGCAGTGGCCGGCACTTGCAGGTCGTTGCCACGGCACTTGACCAGTTCGGTGCGGTTACCGCGCAGCAGACCGGCGAAGGCGTATTCGGAAAGGCTGTCCGGCACCGGCGTCACGGCGCCGAGGATGGTCGCCGGGTCAGCGCCCAACGCTACAGACACCGGGAACGGCTGACCCGGGTGCTTCTCACACCACTCGCGAAAATCCAGCGCGCCGCCACGGTGGCTGAGCCAGCGCATGATCACCTTGTTGCGGCCGATCACTTGCTGACGGTAGATGCCGAGGTTCTGACGGTCCTTGTTCGGGCCTTTGGTGACGGTCAGGCCCCAGGTGATCAGCGGGCCGACGTCGCCGGGCCAGCAGGTCTGCACCGGCAGCATCGCCAGGTCGACGTCGTCGCCTTCGATAACCACTTCCTGGCACACCGCGTCTTTGACGACTTTCGGTGCCATCGCGATGATCTTGCGGAAGATCGGCAGTTTCGACCACGCATCCTTCAAGCCCTTCGGCGGCTCCGGCTCCTTGAGGAAGGCCAGCAGCTTGCCGATTTCGCGCAGCTCGCTGACCGACTCGGCGCCCATGCCCATGGCGACCCGCTCGGGGGTGCCGAACAGGTTGCCGAGCACCGGGATGTCATAGCCGGTGGGCTTTTCGAACAGCAGCGCCGGGCCCTTGGCCCGCAGTGTGCGGTCGCACACCTCGGTCATCTCCAGCACCGGCGAGACGGGAATCTGGATGCGTTTCAACTCTCCGCGCTGCTCAAGCTGCTGCACGAAATCCCGAAGATCCTTGAATTTCATTGACGATGGCACCCTCAAAATAGGCGTACATCCTACCTGCTATGCCGGCCTGTGGCAGCCTGTCGCTGCCTACTTGGCTGCATTCGTCTGTGCTTTTCCAAGGTTTTCCCGGGCTTGCAGGCCGATAAACAGCGGCTCGAGGAGCGGCGCCACGAAGCGCGCACCGACTTCGGACAGATGATTGTCATCGGTGTACAGCGAATAACCGCCGAGTTCAGCGTGGCACAGGCCCTTGTCATCACACAGGCGCGGCGCCGGATCGACTACATGCACGGCCGGGTCAACCTGCGCCAGCAGCGCGAACAACTGACTGATGAACACCTGGCGCTTGTGGTGCACCTCGACGTCCAGACCGACGTCATTGACCGGACGATCGAGCATCGCCAGACGCGTCAGCCGATACGGCGGGCTGAAGGCTTGCAACGGCGCCTCTTTCACCAGCCACACGCGATGCCCGCCAGCGCGCAATTGCGCCACCCGTGCCCGCAGACCTTCAGCCAGACGCCGCTCGGCGTCGGCGCGGTCGTAACGGCCATCAGGTGTTCTCAATACGTGGCCCAGATCGCCTTTGGCATCGCCGTACAGATACAGGCTCCACCGCGCGACCAGCACCACATCGCTGACCGACTGCGCCTTCAGCCCCTGCTCGACCCGCTTGTTGAAGCGCGCACAAACACCGTCATGTTCCAGCCCATCGACCGGGATACACCCCGGGGAACTGGCCAGGATCACGCTAACGCCATGGGCCTTGGCACCGTCATCGAACACCGGGATCAACGCGGTGGCGTGACTGTCGCCCCAGACCATCGCGCGGGTCGGCAGATCCGTCACGCCGTAATGGCAGAACAGCTTGTCGTCAGGGGTCTTGTCGTCCGCCAGACACGCCATCAACTCCGGTCGCCACTCGCGGCCCTTGGCGTATTGCAGAGCCTGCTCGGACAGGCGCCATGGCAGGCCATCGGTCCAGCGCAGGGATTGCCCGGCCAGACCGAGCACCAGAATGCCGCATAAACCCGCGAGCAATACCTGGCGACGCCCGGCCAGCAAACGCCGCTCACGGAACGGGGTTTCGACGAGTTTCCACGACAGATAACCGAGTACCAGCGTCAACAGGATCAAGCCAGCCGTATCGAGCACGCCCGGTTCATCGACACTGGCGTAGCTGGAAAAAACGAACACCGGCCAATGCCACAAATACCAGGAATAGGAAATCAGACCGAGGCCGACCATCACCCGACTGCTCAACAATTGACCAACCACTGTTTCACGATGACCATTGGCCAGAATCAGCAGCACTACGCCCAGCACCGGCAACAATGCGGTGGCCCCCGGGAACGGCGTCGACTTGTCGTAGACGAACACCGCCAGCAGGATCAGCCCCATGCCCAGCAGGCTCAAGGCCTGGGCGGCCAGCGGTTTCAAGCGCCAGGCGTGTTTCGGCGCAATCGCCAGCATCGCCCCGGCCAGCAACTCCCAGGCCCGCATCGGCAGCAGGAAGAAGGCTTTTTCCGGGTGATGATTGATTGCCCACACACTCAGCCCGAACGACACCAGCAGCACGCCGAACAGCGCCAGCCGCCAGTGTTTCAGCCGGCTCGAGAGCAACGTCAGCAGCAGCGGAAAGACAATGTAGAACTGCTCTTCCACCGCCAGCGACCAGGTGTGCAGCAGCGGTTTCAGGTCAGAGGCGACATCGAAGTAGCCGTCCTGGCGCATGAACAGGATGTTCGAGACGAACGTCACCTGGTAACGCACCGAGCGCCCTAGCTCTTCATAGTCCTTGGGAGCCAGCAGGAACCAGCCCACCGCCAGCACCGCAATGATCATCGCGAACAGCGCCGGCAGAATCCGCCGCGCACGCCGCGCCCAGAACTCGACGAAACTGAAACGACCCGCCTGACGCTGGTTCCAGATGATCGAAGTAATGAGGTAGCCGGAAATCACGAAGAACACGTCCACGCCGACAAAACCGCCGGTAAACCCCGGGACGCCAAAGTGGAACAGCACCACGGCGATCACTGCGACTGCGCGCAAGCCGTCGATATCCCTTCGATAAGCGAGTGTGCTCATAAATCTTTAATGCCAATCAGATGGTTGTTTTTTGTACAGCTTGAGCCTCTGACTCGAAGAGGCTCACGAATGCTGCTTGTTGTTTTTGCCCAGTGACAGACCTTAACAGATCACGAACCTCCCATAATTCAGGCAAAAAAAATGGCATCCCGTACGGGATGCCATTTTCGGGTACTACCTGCGATGTTACTTGCGCTTCATCGACAGGAAGAACTCGTCGTTGGTCTTGGTCGTTTTCAGCTTGTCGACCAGGAACTCGATCGCTGCGACTTCGTCCATCGGGTGCAGCAGCTTGCGCAGAATCCACATGCGCTGCAGTTCGTCGTCGGCGGTCAGCAACTCTTCGCGGCGGGTGCCGGAACGGTTGATGTTGATGGCCGGGAACACGCGCTTTTCCGCAATCTTGCGGTCCAGCGGCAGTTCCATGTTGCCGGTACCCTTGAACTCTTCGTAGATCACTTCGTCCATTTTCGAACCGGTTTCAACCAGTGCGGTGGCGATAATGGTCAGCGAGCCGCCTTCTTCGATGTTGCGCGCAGCACCGAAGAAACGCTTTGGCTTCTCCAGGGCGTGAGCATCGACACCACCGGTCAGGACCTTGCCGGAGCTCGGGATCACGGTGTTGTAGGCACGGGCCAGACGGGTGATGGAGTCGAGCAGGATCACCACGTCCTTCTTGTGTTCGACCAGGCGCTTGGCCTTCTCGATCACCATTTCGGCAACCTGAACGTGGCGGGTCGGCGGCTCGTCGAAAGTCGAGGCAACCACTTCGCCGCGCACGGTGCGCTGCATTTCGGTTACTTCTTCCGGACGTTCGTCGATCAGCAGCACAATCAGGTGAACTTCAGGGTTATTACGGGCGATATTCGCTGCGATGTTCTGCAGCATGATCGTTTTACCGGCTTTGGGCGGTGCAACGATCAGACCACGCTGGCCTTTGCCAATCGGGGCGCACAGGTCGATCACACGACCGGTCAAGTCTTCAGTGGAACCGTTGCCGGCTTCCATCTTCATGCGCACAGTCGGGAACAGCGGGGTCAGGTTCTCGAAGAGAATCTTGTTTTTCGCGTTCTCCGGACGATCGAAGTTGATCGTGTCGACCTTGAGCAGGGCGAAATAACGCTCGCCTTCCTTTGGAGGGCGGATCTTGCCAACGATGGTGTCACCGGTGCGCAAGTTGAAACGACGGATCTGGCTTGGCGAGACGTAGATATCGTCCGGACCGGCCAGGTAGGAAGCGTCAGCGGAGCGCAGGAAGCCGAAGCCGTCCTGGAGAATCTCCAGCACGCCATCACCGGAGATTTCCTCGCCGCTTTTCGCGTGCTTTTTGAGCAGGGAGAAAATCACGTCCTGCTTGCGCGAACGGGCCATATTTTCTATGCCCATCTGTTCGGCCAATTCGAGCAGTTCGGTAATCGGCTTTTGCTTGAGTTCAGTCAGATTCATATAGGAATGACGTAATCATTTATGGAGGGGGGGAAATTAAGCTTTTGGCTTAATGAGGCCGCGCCGCGGAGAAGGCGACAGGATCGCGAACTTGTTCGAAAAGGAGTGCGTCGGCGACGGCTAGCAGGGGGCAGTGGAGAAACCAGTGCGGGGCCGAATGTACCACCTGAGTTTCGGAGCGTCTAGCCCTGAATACGCAAAAAGCCCCGCAATTTGCGAGGCTTTTTTTCGGCGATTTACAGCGACGCTTAGATGTTGGCGTCGAGGAAAGCAGCCAGTTGCGACTTCGACAGGGCGCCGACTTTGGTCGCTTCAACGTTGCCGTTCTTGAACAGCATCAGCGTCGGGATACCACGTACGCCGTGCTTGGCCGGAGTTTCCTGGTTTTCGTCGATGTTCAGTTTGGCAACGGTCAGCTTGCCTTTGTAGGTCTCGGCAATCTCGTCCAGAACCGGAGCGATCATTTTGCAAGGGCCGCACCATTCAGCCCAGTAGTCGACCAGTACAGCGCCTTCGGCCTTGAGTACGTCGGCTTCGAAGCTGGCGTCGCTAACGTGTTTGATCAGATCGCTGCTCATGGAATTCTCCAGGTTGTAAGCAAAAAAACGTGGCCCATCATATCCGCCCTTCCCTTGTTCAGGAAGCCGCAGATGATTGAGTCTTGCTATGGCGCCCCATGAGTCTGGGTATAGCTCAAGTCACGCGGTGGCGGGGGCGATGAAGGCAATCCCGGTACGCAGTGCCGCGTTGCGCACGTGCTCCTGCATGGCTTTCTGGGCAGCGGCGGACGCCCGGCGCGCCAGTGCGCGGAGAATCTTGCGGTGCTCCTGCCAGGTTTCCATGGCCCGTTCGGCGCGGATGAACGGTAGCTTCTGGCTCTCGAGAAAGATCTCGGCACTGGCGGTAAGGATGCTCAGCATCGCCTGATTGCCGCTGGCCAACAGAATGCGCTGGTGGAATTCAAAGTCGAGCGTCGCTGCCGCCTCGAAGTCACCCGCCTTCAATTGCTCACGCATCGCCGCAACGTTGTCCTCCAGCGCATCCAGATCGAACGTGCTCAAGGTTACCGCCGCCAACCCGGCCGCAAACCCTTCCAGCGCATAGCGCAGCTGAAAAATATCGAGCGGCGAGGCCTGCGCCGCAAACGACCAGCCCGGTGCGCTGTCGCCGCGCGACAACTCCACCGGAGCCTGCACGAAAACACCCTTGCCCGGCTGAATGCTGACCACGCCCAGCGCACTCAGCGATGACAGCGCCTCGCGCAATGACGCCCGACTCACGCCAAGTTGCAGCGCCAGATCGCGCTGTGACGGCAAGGCGTCGCCCGCGCCGAAACCCTGGTCGGTGATCAGTTTGCGGATCGCTTGCAGCGCCACTTCGGGTACCGCACGGGAAATCGAATTCATGGTTTTTCAGATGCGTCAGGCCAATGTGCGGCTAGTTGTAAAGCTATTCGCCGAGTCCGGCAAGTCATGCCCCAGCGGGGTTCGGTGATCGAGGCCGATGCGCCATGGCAGTGCGAAAAACGACCTGACTGTTCAGACCAGTAAGACCGAACAAACCCGCTGAAACCGTGGTCTGCCGTGGCGAAAGCCACGTATTGGCACGGCACATGCTCTGTCCGAACGCAGATTTAACTTCCCGCCGATCCGGAGATTTGCCATGACCCTGCGTTACCGAGCCCTCCTCGCCGCGCTGTTTTCCAGCCTGATGCTCAGCCATATCCCCGCTCACGCCGACGGCCTGGACGACGTGGTCAAACGCGGCACACTGAAAGTCGCGGTGCCTCAGGACTTCCCGCCATTCGGCTCGGTCGGCCCGGACATGAAGCCTCGCGGCCTGGACATCGACACGGCGAAACTGCTGGCCGAGCAGCTCAAGGTCAAACTCGAACTGACCCCGGTCAACAGCACCAACCGCATCCCGTTCCTGACCACCGGCAAAGTCGATCTGGTGATCTCAAGCCTGGGCAAGAACCCTGAGCGCGAAAAAGTCATCGACTTCTCCCACGCCTACGCGCCGTTCTACCTCGCGGTATTTGGCCCGCCTGATGCCGCAATCACCACGCTCGACGACCTCAAGGGCAAAACCATCAGCGTCACCCGTGGCGCCATCGAAGACATCGAGCTGACCAAGGTCGCCCCCGAGGGCGTGACCATCAAGCGCTTCGAAGACAACAACTCGACCATTGCCGCCTACCTCGCCGGGCAAGTCGACCTGATCGCCAGCGGCAACGTGGTGATGGTCGCAATCAGCGAGAAAAACCCGAAACGCGTGCCGGCGCTGAAAGTGAAGCTCAAGGATTCACCGGTTTACGTCGGCGTGAACAAGAACGAAGCGGCGCTGCTGGCCAAGGTCAACGACATCCTGACCACCGCCAAGGCTGACGGCGCACTGGAAAAGAATTCTCAGACCTGGCTGAAAGAGCCGCTGCCGGCCGATCTCTGATCGACTGCGCGGGAGACCTTCATGGCTTATCAGTTCGATTTCATGCCGGTGGTGGAAAACACCGATCTGTTGCTGCGCGGCGCGCTGTTCACCCTTGAGCTGACGGCCATCGGCGCGTTGCTTGGGGTGGGCGTCGGGATTGTCGGCGCGCTGGTGCGGGCGTGGAACATCCGCCCGTTCTCGGCAATCTTCGGCGTCTACGTCGAGTTGATCCGCAACACGCCATTTCTGGTGCAGCTGTTCTTCATATTCTTCGGCCTGCCCTCGCTCGGGGTGCAGATTTCCGAATGGCAGGCGGCGGTACTGGCGATGGTGATCAACCTCGGTGCGTATTCGACCGAGATCATTCGCGCCGGCATCCAGGCGATCCCGCGCGGGCAACTGGAAGCCGCGGCCGCGCTGGCGATGAGCCGGTTCGAAGCGTTCCGCTACGTGGTGCTGCTGCCGGCGCTGGGCAAGGTCTGGCCGGCCCTGAGCAGCCAGATCATCATCGTCATGCTCGGGTCGGCGGTGTGTTCGCAGATCGCCACCGAGGAGTTGAGCTTCGCCGCCAACTTCATTCAGTCGCGCAACTTCCGCGCCTTCGAAACCTATGCGCTGACCACGCTGATTTACCTGTGCATGGCGCTGCTGATCCGGCAACTGCTGAACTGGGTCGGCCGCCGCTATATCGCGAGGAGCAGCCGATGAGCGACTTCACCTTCTGGGACATCCTGCGCAATCTGCTCACCGGTCTGCAGTGGACGCTGGCGTTGTCGCTGGTGGCCTTCATCGGTGGCGGGGTCGTCGGGCTGCTGATTCTGGTCATGCGCATCTCGAAAAACCCTTTGCCGAGCAACATCGCCCGCACCTGGATCGAACTGTTCCAGGGCACGCCGCTGCTGATGCAACTGTTTCTGGTGTTCTTCGGCGTGGCGCTGGCCGGGATCGAAATCTCGCCGTGGATGGCGGCGGCGATTGCCCTGACGCTGTTTACCAGCGCCTATCTGGCGGAGATCTGGCGCGGTTGCGTCGAAGCAATTCCCCATGGCCAATGGGAAGCCTCTTCAAGCCTGGCGCTGAACCCGCTGGAGCAATTGCGCTACGTGATCCTGCCGCAAGCGCTGCGGATTGCCGTGGCGCCGACCGTGGGCTTCTCGGTGCAAGTGGTCAAAGGCACCGCGGTGACCTCAATCATCGGCTTCACCGAGCTGACCAAAACCGGCGGCATGCTCGCCAATGCTACCTTCGAACCGTTCATGGTCTACGGCCTCGTCGCCCTCGGCTACTTCCTGCTCTGCTACCCCTTGTCGCTCAGTGCGCGCTACCTGGAAAGGAGACTGCATGCCTCTGCTTAGAATTTCCGCCCTGCATAAATACTACGGCGATCACCACGTGCTCAAAGGCATCGACCTGAGCGTCGAGGAAGGCCAGGTGGTGGCGATCATCGGCCGCAGCGGCTCGGGCAAATCGACCCTGCTGCGCACCCTCAACGGTCTGGAGTCGATCAACGACGGGGTGATCGAAGTCGACGGCGAATACCTCGACGCCGCCCGCGCCGATCTGCGCAGCCTGCGGCAAAAAGTCGGCATGGTGTTCCAGCAGTTCAACCTGTTCCCGCACCTGACCGTGGGCGAGAACGTGATGCTCGCCCCGCAAGTGGTGCAGAAAGTGTCCAAGGCCAAGGCGGCCGAACTGGCGCGCAAGATGCTCGAGCGCGTCGGCCTGGGGGAGAAATTCGATGCGTTTCCGGACCGACTCTCCGGTGGCCAGCAGCAGCGTGTGGCAATTGCCCGGGCCTTGGCGATGTCGCCGAAAGTGCTGCTGTGCGACGAAATCACCTCGGCGCTGGACCCGGAGCTGGTCAATGAAGTGCTCAGCGTGGTGCGCCAATTGGCCCGGGAAGGCATGACGCTGATCATGGTCACCCACGAAATGCGCTTCGCCCGGGAGGTCGGGGACAAACTGGTGTTCATGCACCATGGCAAGGTGCATGAGGTGGGGGATCCGAAGGTGTTGTTTGCCAATCCGCAGACGGCGGAGCTGGCGAATTTCATTGGTACGGTGGAAGCGACAGCCTGAATCTGACTCACCCTGATCGTTCCCACGCTCCGCGTGGGAATGCAGCCAGGGACGCTCTGCGTCCCAAAAGCGGACGCAGAGCGTCCGGTGAGGCATTCCCACGCAGAGCCTGGGAACGATCAGGTTCGGGGTGCTCGCTCCGGCGGTTTGAACCATGCGCGTTGGCGTCAGCGTTTGATCGTGGCACGATGTCGGGGTTATCGACCGAGACCCCCAGACCATGCCGCAATCCAAAGCCAAGAATCTGTCCCTGATCGCCGCAATCGACCTGGGCTCCAACAGCTTTCACATGGTCGTGGCCAAGGCCCAGAACGGTGAAATCCGTATTCTGGAGCGCCTCGGAGAGAAGGTTCAGCTTGCCGCCGGCATCGACGATGAGCGCCATCTCAACGAAGAATCCATGCAGCGCGGGCTTGATTGCCTCAAGCGCTTCGCCCAACTGATCAACGGCATGCCCCTGGGCGCCGTGCGGATCGTTGGCACCAACGCCCTGCGCGAAGCGCGCAACCGCCTGGAATTCATCCACCGCGCCGAAGAAATCCTCGGTCACCCGGTGGAAGTCATCTCCGGCCGTGAAGAAGCGCGCCTGATCTATCTGGGCGTCTCGCACACCCTCGCCGACACCCCGGGCAAACGTCTGGTGGCCGACATCGGCGGCGGCAGTACCGAATTCATCATTGGCCAGCGCTTCGAGCCTTTGTTGCGCGAAAGCCTGCAAATGGGCTGCGTCAGCTTCACCCAGCGTTACTTCAAGGACGGCAAGATCACCCCGGCCCGTTACGCCCAGGCGTATACCGCGGCACGGCTGGAGATCATGAGCATCGAGCACGCCCTGCACCGCCTGACCTGGGATGAAGCCATCGGCTCCTCGGGCACCATCCGCGCCATCGGCCTGGCGCTGAAGGCCGGCGGGCATGGCACCGGCGAAGTCAACGCCGAAGGCCTGGCCTGGCTCAAGCGCCGCCTGTTCAAGCTGGGTGACGTCGACAAGATCGATTTCGAAGGCATCAAGCCTGACCGTCGGGCGATTTTCCCGGCGGGTCTGGCGATTCTCGAAGCGATCTTCGACGCCCTCGAACTGCAACGCATGGATCACTGTGAAGGCGCGCTGCGTGAAGGCGTGCTCTACGACCTGCTGGGCCGCCATCATCACGAAGACGTGCGCGAACGCACCCTGACCTCGCTGATGGAGCGTTACCACGTCGATCTGGAACAAGCGGCGCGAGTCGAGCGCAAGGCGCTGCACGCCTTCGATCAGGTCGCCGCAGACTGGGAGCTGGATGACGGTATCTGGCGCGAACTGCTGGGCTGGGCGGCGAAAGTCCACGAAGTCGGGCTCGACATCGCGCACTACCACTACCACAAACATGGCGCCTACCTGATCGAACACTCGGACCTCGCCGGATTCTCCCGCGAAGACCAGCAGATGCTCGCCTTGCTGGTACGTGGCCATCGCCGCAACATCCCCAAGGACAAGTTCGCCGAGTTCGGTGACGACGGCGACAAGCTGATCCGCCTTTGCGTGCTGCTGCGCTTCGCGATCCTGTTCCACCACATTCGCGGGACTCAGGCGATGCCGCAGGTGGTGCTGCATGCGAAGGGTGACAACCTGGATGTGGAGTTTCCGGAGAACTGGCTGGATGAGAATCAGCTGACTCAGGCGGATTTCGGGCTTGAGGCGGATTGGCTGACGCGGGTGGGGATTGTGCTTACTGTTCACTGAGTTAAATCTCAGGCGCAAAAAAAGGCGATCCTTCTGGATCGCCTTTTTTTATACGGTTCGACTTGAGGGCGGAGGTGAACCTTCCCCCTCACCCCAGCCCTCTCCCGAGGGAGAGGGAGCCGATCTCCATTGGCTTCAAGGCCTGAGTTCGACTCAGAAGTTCAGGTCGGCGTATAGCGTAAGACACCTCGGTCAGTCCCCTCTCCCTCCGGGAGAGGGTTAGGGTGAGGGGCTCTTGCTCTTGGCTTTAGCTGCTCACCGGAAGAATCGGGCTACCCAGGCGTTCCAGCAACGTCGCCTGCGCACTGCGCGGGTTCTGATTGCCGGTTGGCGTGTTGCGGATGTAGCGGCCATCCGACTGCAGGCTCCAGCTGTGGGTGTTGTCGGTCAGGTACAGCTCCAGCTCTTTCTTCACACGGGTCAGCAGCTTCTTGCCTTCCACCGGGAAGCAAGTCTCGACGCGCTTGTCGAGGTTGCGCTCCATCCAGTCGGCGCTGGAGAGGAACATCTGCTCCTCGCCACCGTTGAGGAAGTAGAACACCCGGGTGTGCTCGAGGAAGCGGCCGATGATCGAGCGCACGTGGATGTTGTGCGAAACCCCGGCAATGCCCGGACGCAGGCAGCACATGCCACGCACCACCAGATCAATGCGCACACCGGACTGGCTGGCCTTGTACAGCGCGCGGATGATCTTCGGATCGGTCAGCGAGTTGAACTTGGCGATGATGTGCGCCGGTTTGCCGTCGAGGGCGAACTGGGTCTCGCGGGCAATCATGTCGAGCATGCCCTTCTTCAGGGTGAACGGCGCATGCAGCAGCTTCTTCATGCGCAGCGTCTTGCCCATGCCGATCAACTGACTGAATAGCTTGCCGACGTCTTCACACAACGCGTCGTCGGAAGTCAGCAGGCTGTAGTCGGTGTACAGACGGGCGTTGCCGGCGTGGTAGTTACCGGTGCCGAGGTGCGCGTAACGCACAATCTCGCCGGCCTCGCGACGCAGGATCAGCATCATCTTGGCGTGGGTCTTGAAGCCGACCACGCCGTAGATCACCACCGCACCGGCCGCTTGCAGACGGCTGGCCAGTTGCAGGTTGGACTCTTCGTCGAAGCGCGCACGCAGCTCGATGACCGCCGTGACTTCCTTGCCGTTACGCGCGGCATCGACCAGCGCATCGACGATCTCGGAGTTGGCGCCGGAGCGGTACAGGGTCTGGCGCACAGCGAGCACGTGCGGGTCTTTCGCCGCCTGGCGCAGCAGGTCGACCACCGGGGTGAACGACTCGAACGGGTGCAGCAACAGGATGTCCTGCTTGCTGACCACGCTGAAAATGTTTTCACTGTTCTGCAGCAGTTTCGGGATCTGCGGAGTGAACGGCGTGTATTGCAGCTCCGGATGACTGTCCAGACCGGTGATGCTGAACAACCGTGTCAGGTTGACCGGGCCGTTGACCTGATACAGCTCGCTCTCGCTCAGGTTGAACTGCTTGAGCAGATAGTCCGAGAGGTGTTTCGGGCAAGTGTCAGCGACTTCCAGGCGCACCGCATCGCCGTAACGACGCGAGAACAACTCGCCACGCAGGGCACGCGCAAGGTCTTCGACGTCTTCGGAATCGAGCGCCAGATCGGCGTTTCGGGTCAGGCGGAACTGATAGCAGCCCTTGACCTTCATGCCCTGGAACAGGTCATCGGCGTGGGCGTGGATCATCGACGACAGGAACACATAGTTGTCGCCCGGGCCGCCGACTTCTTCCGGGACCTTGATGATCCGTGGCAGCAGGCGCGGTGCCGGGATGATCGCCAGACCGGAATCGCGGCCAAAGGCGTCGATGCCTTCCAGCTCGACGATGAAGTTCAGGCTCTTGTTCACCAGCAACGGGAACGGGTGCGTCGGGTCGAGGCCGATCGGGGTGATGATCGGCGCGATCTCGTCGCGGAAATAACGGCGCACCCAGGTCTTGAGCTTGGTCGTCCAGTAACGGCGACGGATGAAACGCACCTGGTGCTTTTCCAGCTCCGGCAACAGGATGTCGTTGAGGATCGCGTACTGGCGGTCAACGTGACCGTGTACCAGCTCGCTGATCCGCGCCAACGCTTGATGCGGTTGCAGACCGTCAGCACCCGCCTGTTCCCGAGCGAAGGTGATCTGTTTCTTCAGGCCGGCGACGCGAATCTCGAAGAATTCGTCGAGGTTGCTGGAGAAGATCAGCAGGAACTTCAGTCGCTCCAGCAACGGATAGGACTCGTCCAGCGCCTGTTCCAGCACGCGGATATTGAATTGCAGTTGCGAGAGCTCGCGATGGATGTACAGGCTGCTGTCATCCAGGCCGGGAATCGCGATCACCGGTGCCGCTGCTGCAGGTTCGGCAACCGGCGCGGGTGGCGCTGGCTCCAGTTCCGGCGGCGTTTCGGTGATTTGTTCCACCACCGGCTGAGCTTCTTTTACTGCAACTTCTGTGAGTCCTTCGGTATTCATCGAATGTTCCTGGGAGGGCTATTTCTGCTCTCGTAACAATTGAGCGGCGCGGACAGCAAAGTAAGTCAGGATGCCATCAGCGCCGGCACGTTTAAAGGCGGTCAGTGATTCGAGAATCACCGCCTCGCTCAACCAGCCATTCTGGATCGCCGCCATGTGCATGGCGTATTCGCCGCTAACCTGATAGACGAAGGTCGGCACTTTGAAGGCATCTTTTACCCGCAAAAGAATGTCCAGGTACGGCATGCCGGGTTTGACCATGACCATGTCCGCGCCTTCAGACAAGTCCGCGCCGACTTCGTGCAGCGCTTCGTCGCTGTTGGCCGGGTCCATCTGATACGAGGCCTTGTTGGCCTTGCCCAGATTCGCCGCCGACCCCACTGCATCGCGGAACGGTCCGTAATAGGCGCTGGCGTACTTGGCGGAGTAGGCCATGATCCGCACATTGACGTGACCGGCAATCTCCAGCGCTTCGCGGATCGCCTGAATGCGCCCGTCCATCATGTCCGACGGTGCCACAACCTGAGCGCCGGCTTCGGCATGGGACAGCGCCTGACGCACCAGTGCGTCGACAGTGATGTCGTTCTGCACATAACCTTCTTCGTCGAGAATGCCGTCCTGTCCGTGGGTGGTGAACGGGTCAAGCGCGACGTCGGTGATCACCCCCAGCTCCGGGAAACGCTCGCGCAAGGCACGAGTGGCGCGCTGGGCGATGCCCTGCGGGTTCCAGGCCTCGGCGGCGTCGAGGGATTTCAATTCGACAGGAGTGACCGGGAACAGCGCCAGCGCCGGAATCCCCAGATCGACCCACTTGGCCGCTTCTTCGAGCAGCAGATCGATGGTCAGGCGCTCGACACCGGGCATCGAGGCCACGGCTTCGCGACGGTTTTCACCGTCAAGCACGAACACCGGCAGGATCAGATCATCGACCGTCAGCACGTTTTCCCGTACCAGCCGACGCGAAAAATCATCGCGGCGATTGCGGCGCAAACGGGTGGCGGGGAACAAACGGTTGGCAGGGGTAAAGCTCACGGCAGACTCCTGAGCCCGCGCAAACGGGCGAGCGTGACAGTTATAAGCGGCCATTATGACGGTCGTATTACAGTTATGTGCACCCCTGTGACAGGTAGTCGCAATCCATTGTCATTGTAGGAAATGTTCACGTCGAGACACATTTCGACACTTTCATGAATGTGTCCGAAGGGTTAGGCTGCGCGTTCATTTCGCCAGCACCCAGACAATGCTCCAACAATTTTTGCATGACTTCGGCTACTTTGCCCTGTTTCTCGGCACGTTCTTCGAAGGCGAAACCATCCTGGTACTCGCAGGCTTCCTCGCGTTCCGTGGATACATGGACATCAACCTGGTGGTGGTCGTGGCGTTCTTCGGCAGCTATGCCGGCGATCAGCTGTGGTACTTCCTGGGGCGCAAGCACGGGCGCAAATTACTCGCGCGCAAACCGCGCTGGCAGATGATGGGCGACCGCGCGCTGGAACACATCCGCAAGCACCCGGACATTTGGGTGCTGAGCTTCCGCTTCGTTTATGGTCTGCGCACGGTGATGCCGGTGGCGATCGGCCTGTCGGGTTATCCGCCGGGACGTTATCTGCTGCTCAACGGTATTGGTGCGGCGATCTGGGCCACGGCCCTGGCAGCTGCCGCCTACCACTTCGGCGCGGTACTCGAAGGCATGCTCGGCAGCATCAAGAAGTACGAACTGTGGGTGCTCGGCGCGCTGCTGGTGCTGGGTGCAGGCCTGTGGCTGCGTCGCCGGTTCAAGAATGCGCGACTGGCCAAGCAGGTTTACGCCGACGAGCAAGCCGCAAAAACCGCGCATCTGCATCAGACAGAAACAGCCAAACCCGAACCTAAGACGCCAGCCGAGTAACGCGCTGGCGACAGCCATACCGCCCGATGCCACTGAGCAGGCTGTAACCGAGCAGGCCAGCCCAGGCCAACGGGCTGGCCGGCCATAGCCCGACCAGCGGCGCCAACCACACCAGCGGCACGTTTGACCCCAGCCGCAGCAGCTCCACCTTCAACGCCCACGGGCGGTTCTCCAGGGCCACGCCCAGCGCAAACAAACCCGATGCGACAGCGCCCCAGCCGAGCACCAGCGCGGCGATCGGCAGATGCGGCGCCTGCCCCATCAGGTAACTGCCCAGCGCGATATAGACGCAGAACTGCAGCGCCACGTAGCCCTTTCGACGGCTGTCGAGCGGCACCTCGAATTTACGAAAGCAGCTCAGGTCCGGCTTGCTCAGCGGGTACTTCGCCGCCACGTCCGCCGGACGCCAACCGGTGCGCATGAACCAGATCCGCAGCTTGTCCCACGGGTTTTCGGCGCGGCGCGCGTCGTCCCACAATTGCGCGTAGAACTGCACATTGGCCCACAGCGGGTTCCAACTCGCCAGCGGCGTGGTCACGCCGAAAATTACCGGTTCGCTGTCGTCCTCTTCCTGGAATGTACCGAACAGCCGATCCCAAAGAATGAACCCCCCGCCGTAGTTGCGATCCATGTAGAGAGCGTTCTGTGCATGGTGGGCCCGATGATTGGATGGCGTGACGAAGAACCACTCGAACCAGCCAAGCTTGGGAATGTGCCGGGTGTGAACCCAGAACTGATACAGCAGATTCATCGCCGCGACGCTGACGAACACCAGCAGTGGCACCCCAAACACGGCCATCGGCAGGTAGAAGATCCAGCCCAGCAGGAACCCGGTACTGGTCTGTCGCAACGCGGTGGAGAGGTTGTACTCCTCGCTCTGGTGATGCACCGAGTGCGCGGCCCAGAGGATGTTGCGCTCGTGGCCCAGGCGGTGCAGCCAGTAATAGCAGAAGTCATAGAACACAAAGGCCAACACCCAGACCCAGACACTGTCCGCCGGCAGCCTGAGCAGCGCCAGGTGTTCCAGGGCAAACGCATACGTCAGCAGCCCCACGCCTTTGGTCAACAGCCCGGTGGTGGTCGACAACACCCCGGCGCTGAGGCTGTTCACCGAGTCGGCGAGGCGATAGTGGCTCACCCCGCGCCAGCGGTCGGCGATCAGTTCAGCGGCGATCAGCACGAAGAAAAACGGCACTGCATACAGAATGAAGTCCATGGCGCGCCCCGGTCGGATTCTATGGACAGATCCTAGGTGTAGCCGCCCAATCACCCTATGGCAACGCGCGACAAATTAGTGGACATTTAGCGCCATGAATCTGGAGAGAAACCCATGAGCAAAAAAGTTGCAGTGATCCTGTCCGGCAGCGGCGTGTACGACGGCGCCGAGATCCACGAAAGCGTCATCACCCTGCTGCGCCTGGATCAACGCGGCGCGCAGGTGCAGTGCTTCGCCCCGAACATTGCGCAATTGCATGTGATCAATCACCTGACCGGTGAAGAAATGCCCGAGACGCGTAACGTCCTGGTGGAGTCGGCGCGCATTGCCCGCGGCAACATCAAGGACATCCGCGAAGCCGACGTCGACGACTTCGACGCGCTGATCGTGCCCGGCGGTTTTGGCGCAGCGAAGAACCTCTCTAACTTCGCCGTCGAAGGCGCCGGTTGCAGCGTGCAGCCGCAGGTGCTGGAACTGGCCGAGGCGTTTGCCGAAGCGGGTAAACCGGTAGGCCTGATGTGCATCTCGCCGGCGCTGGCAGCGAAGATCTACGGCCCGGGCGTGACCTGCACCATCGGCAATGACGCCGACACCGCGACCGCCATGAACAAGATGGGCGCCACCCACGAAAACTGCGCGGTGAGCGACATCATCGAAGACAAGGCACGCAAACTGGTGACGACCCCGGCGTACATGCTGGCGCAGAACATCAGTGAGGCGGCTTCGGGGATCAATAAACTGGTCGACCGCGTTCTGGAATTGACCCACGAAAACGATGCCTGATCTCTGACGGCATGCAGAACAAAATGTGGGAGCGGGCTTGCTCGCGAAAGCGGTGCGTCATTCAAATCAATGTTGTCTGATACGACGCCTTCGCGAGCAAGCCCGCTCCCACAAGGGATTTGTGTAATGTTCAGGGTTTGCGGGTGAGCCGGGTGAGGATGCGGTCCAGCGCATTGGCAAACGCCTGCTTCTCGCGCTCGCCGAACGGCGCCGGGCCGCCGCTGATCTGGCCCTGTTCGCGCAGGTCAGTGAACAGGTTGCGCACCGCCAGGCGCTCGCCCATGTTCTGCGCGTCGAACTCCTTGCCGCGCGGGTCCAGCGCCGCCACGCCTTTTTTCACCAGACGATCAGCCAGCGGAATATCGCTGCAGATCACCAGTTCACCGGGCACCGCGTGCTCGACCAGATAATCGTCCGCCGCATCCGGGCCACTCGGCACCACGATCAGTTTGACGATCGCCAGCCCCGGTTTGATCTGCGGCTGCCCCGCCACCAGCACCACTTCGAACTTGCGCTTGAGGGCGAACTTCACCACCAGATCCTTGGCAGCCCGAGGGCAGGCGTCGGCATCGATCCATACACGCATGTTCTTTTCCTCTTTTAAAAGCATCGCGGGCAAGGCCACTCCCGCAAGGTTAACGCTAAACCTGTGGGAGCGGGCTTGCCCGCGAATATGAGCGCAGCGAATGCTCTTAAGCAGTCACCCGCTTCTTCTCGGCCATCCGGCTACGCCCATACAACACGGCAATCGCCAGAATCGCCACCGCCTGCGCCGTCAGCGAATAGGCGTCGGCATGAATCCCCAGCCAGTCGAAGTCGAAGAACGCCACCGGCCGCGTGCCGAAGATCCCGGCTTCCTGCAACGCCTTCACGCCATGACCGGCGAACACCACCGACAACGCACACAGCAGGCCGGCGTTGATGCTGAAGAACAGCGCCAGCGGCAGTTTCGCCGAGCCGCGCAGGATCACCCAGGCCAGACCGACCAACAGCACCAGCGCCGTGGCGCCACCGGCCAGCACCGCGTCATGCCCGGCCGGGCCTGCCTGCAACCACAGGGTTTCGTAGAACAGGATCACTTCGAACAGCTCGCGGTACACCGAGAAGAAGGCAAGGATCGCGAAGCCGAAACGCCCGCCGCCGCCCACCAGACTCTGTTTGATGTAATCCTGCCAGGCCGCCGCGTGGCGCCGATCGTGCATCCACACGCCGAGCCACAACACCATGACACTGGCGAACAGCGCGGTCGCGCCTTCAAGCAGTTCACGCTGCGAGCCGCTGACGTCGATCACGTATGCCGCCAGCGCCCAGGTGCCGAGACCAGCCAACAGCGCCAGGCCCCAACCGATGTTGACGCTGCGCACCGCCGACTGCTGGCCGGTGTTACGCAGGAAGGCGAGGATCGCCGCCAGCACCAGAATCGCTTCGAGGCCTTCGCGCAGCAGAATCAGCAGGCCGGAAATGAAGCTCAGCGACCAGCTCAGGCCATCGCTGCCGAGCAGTTCGGCAGACGCCTTCAATTTTTCCTTGGCCGCGTCCAGACGCTGCTCGGCCTGTGCCACCGACAGACCGTCCTGCAGCGATTGACGGTAGGCCATCAGCGACTTTTCAGTGTCCTTGCGCACGTTGGCGTCGACGTTATCCAGCGAGCTTTCAACCAGTTCGAAGCCTTCCAGATACGCCGCTACCGACAGGTCATAGGCCTGATCGTGATCACCGGCACGGTACGCGGCCAGGCTCTTGTCCAGCGTGGCGGCGGTGTAGTCGAGCAACTGCGCCGGGCCGCGCTTGACCTGCGGCGGCTGCGCGCGCTGGGCGCGGAAGGTTGCGGCGACTTGCACGCCTGCGGCGGACTGCACTTCGGCCGGGGTCTGGCGGGCCAGATCGGCGATGTTGTAGGTCTTGTCGGACCTGGCCGCTGCCGGGTCGGCACTGAAGCCGGCGATGTAGGTCGCCAGGTCCCAGCGCTGACGGTCGTCCAGTTGATCGGCGAACGCCGGCATGTCGGTGCCTTCGACGCCCTGACCGAGGGTGCTGTAGATCGCGTACAGGCTCAGGTGGTCCATCCGCGCTGCATCGCGCAAATTGGCCGGTGGCGGCGTCATGCCGAGCCCCGCCGGACCGTCGCCGGCACCGTTGGCACCGTGGCACACCGAGCAGTTTTGCGCATACAGCGGCGCACCCCGGGTCGGATCCGGCGTGATGATCGGTGCCTGGCTGACTTCATACGCCACCGCCAGTTTCGCCCCCAGTTGCCGGGCCTGCCGGGCGACTTCGGCGCCGTCCTGTTTCGCGGTGATGGCGGCGTGCAGAGCCTCGACGCCCTGCTCCAGCGCGGCCTTCTCCGGCTTGGCCGGCAGACCTGTGATCAGCCCTTGCAGCACCTGGGTGAATTCCAGTTGCTCGCGGTACTCGCCATCGTCAACGACCTTGCCCGCCGCGACCGTCGGTGGGTAGTCGGCGCTGATGTAATCGAGCAGGTGCAGCGCCTGCGGGGCGCCTTCCACGGTGTCGGCCAGCAGGTTGAAGCTGCTCAGGGCAAACAACGGGAACACCAGCCAGGCCAGGAATCGGGACGAGGCAGTCATGAATGAGTCTCAAATGGAAATGCGAAGTTACATATTGTTCACTTCGAACGCCTTTCGCTCAAGCTTTGTCGACGTAGAACCGCTTTAGCGCAGTGGCACCGATGCCTGTAGATAGTGTTGGAGCATGAATTCGACAAAGACCCGCACCTTGAGCGCCACATGCCGGGCATGGGGATAAAGCGCGTAATAGTGCCGTTGACCGAGGCCGCAGTTGGGCAGGATCTGCACCAGTCGGCCCGCCAGCAGATCGTCCTGTACCGTGGCCCGGGTAAACGCCGCAATGCCGACCCCGGCCAGCGCCGCAGCGTGTAACGAACTGATCGAATCAGCCTTGAACCGACCGTCTGCCCGTACCGGCGTGGTCGCCCCGCGCGCATCGGTCAGCACCCACTCGCTGCCCCCGGCAAACGCCAGCAACTGGTGTTCGGCGAGCTCACGTACCTGGCGGACCAGGCCGTTGCGGGCGACATAGGCCGGCGACGCCACCAGCAACAGGTCCGAGACGGTCAGCAGGCGCGCCACCAATGACGAATCGGCCAATGGCCCGCAGATGCGCAGCGCCACGTCGAAGCCCTCGGCGATCAGATCGACAAAACGGTCATCGCAGGACAGGTCCACCTCGATCTCGGGATAGCGCTGGTGAAACGCTGGCAGCCAGCTCGCCAGTTCCAGGGTGCCGATCACCATCGGCGCACTGACGCGCAACACACCGCTGGGGCTTTCATGGGCCTGCCCCACCGCCAGCGCGGCCTGATCGAGGCGCTCGAGGATGTCCACGCACGCCGCGTAATACTGTTGCCCCGCCGTAGTCAGACTGAAGCGCCGGGTATTGCGGTTGATCAGACGCGTGCCGAGTTCGCTTTCCAGCTGTTGCAATTGCCGGGAAATGGTCGAGTGGGTGGTGTCGAGCCGCTCGGCGGCGGCGCTGAATCCGCGACACTCGACAATGCTACGAAACGCGCGCATGGCTTGCAGTTGATTCATCGAAGTCCTGCAGTTCGTTAAGCGTCAGGCCGGCAAGGCTAGCTCAATCCCGTCGACCATCCCACCGGTAAGTCGGCAGCGCGCCAGACTTGATCGGTGCAACTGGCAAACAAAAACGACACATCACTTAGCCACTACTGCACCCTATAATGCGCCACCTCGTCGCATTTTCCGCTCAAGGATGAACCCTCTTCATGCGCCATCGCTTGCTGCTGCCCCTGTTGATCGCCGCCGTTGTGCAACTGAGCGGCTGCGCGGCGTATCGCAACTACGATCTGGAACTGCAACAGACCATCGACCAGTTCAAGGCCGGCAACATCGACGGCGCTCTCTCAGTGATCGAAGCGCACAATCCTGACCCGGAAAAGGACCTGCTCTACTACTTTGAAAAGGGCGCCATTCTCAGTGCCGGCGGCGAATTCGCACAGAGCCAGACGACCTGGCGCAGCGCCGAGCAGATGATCATCGAGCGCCAGGACACGATCGAAACCACCGGCGACAAACTGCTAGCCGCAATGGGCGATCACTGGGGCAGCATCATCAATGACAAGCTGCGCCGCTACGATGGCTACGACTATGAAAAAGTCATGCTGACCACGCAGATGGCCCTCAACCAACTGGCGCTGAATGACTTCGACGGCGCCCGCGCCGATATCAAGAAAACCCACGAACGCGAAGCGCTGATCGCCCGGCAACGGGAGTTGGAATACGAAAGAGTCGAGGAAGCAGCCAAGGCTCAGGGCGCACGCGTGCATTACAAGGATTTGCAGGGGTATCCGGTGGTGATGCTCGAATCGCCTGCAGTGATTGCCCTGAAAAACGGTTACCAAAGTGCGTTCAGTCACTATCTCGCCGGCTTCACCTATGAAGCACTGGGTGAAAAGGACCTCGCTGCGCCCGGCTATCGACAGGCCATCGAATTACGCCCGGACATGGCGTTTTTCCAACAGGCATTGCGCGATCTCGACAGCCCCGAACTCAAGACCGACGAAAGCGATGTTCTGATCATCGTGCAAAGTGGCCTGGCGCCTGCGCGCAGTTCGGTACGCGTGCCTTACCCGGTGAAACTGGCGGACGGGCAAGTCATCGTCGCCAACATTTCGTTTCCGGTGATGGTGCCGGACACCACCACCCCGCCGATCAGTCAGGTCAGTATCGATGGTCGACAAAAAAAGCTGATCGCGGTCAACAGCATCACCGACATGTCCTTGCGCACGCTGCGTGACGACATGCCCGGGATTATCCAGCGCACGACCTACCGGGCGTTTCTTGCAGCGGACGTTCAGGGCACGGACAACCGACGTAACCCGGGCAAAGCGTCCTATGTGACCCAGTGGGACGGTTTCGAGCAGGCGGACACTCGCACCTGGCGCACCCTGCCCAACCTGACGCAGGTCGTGCGCCTGCGCCTGAAAAAGGGCGAACATCTGATCGGTCTGCCGAATGCCACAGCGCCACTGAAAATCCGCATCGACCAGAACCGCCAGATGATCGGTCTGCGGGTGCTGGGCGAGCGGATTTACGCGAATGGCAGCGCTTTTCAGGCCATCCCTGTGCTGGAAACCCGCGTATCGGACCTGAAACAAGTAATGGCACAAAACTAACAAGTGCGATCAAAAAGCTATTACATGGCCAGCAGCACCCGCTTATAATGCCGCGCCCTCGCTATCGCGATACGGCATAAAAGCTCCTCTGGTTATGAGGAATTGGCAGGAGGCCAGCGCCACTGTCGATGGGTCACATCAGCCCGACCAGCACAGGTGGCTGCTGCAGTTTCAAGCTCAGGGAAGAAGTACCCCCATGGCATTCCGTGCTCCCACCTTGATCGCGCTCAGCGCTGTCACTCTGCTGTCCGGCTGTTCGGCGTTTCGCAACTACGATTCGGAACTGGCCCAGACCAACCAGCAACTGGCCACCGGCAACGTCGACGCCGCACTGACCCTGCTGGAAAAGAACAACACTGGCCCGGACAAAGACCTGCTCTATTACTTCGAGAAAGGTGAGTTGCTGCGCGCCAAGGGCGACCTGTCCGGCAGCCAGAACGCCTGGACCAGCGCCGACCAGGTGGTCGGTCAGTGGGAAGACGCGGTCAAGCTCGACTCCGGCAAATACCTGGCCCAGTTCGGCAGCTTCATCGTCAACGACAAGGTCCGCCGCTACGAAGGCTACGACTATGAAAAAGTCATGCTGACCACGCAGATGGCCCTCAACCTGCTGGCGGTCAATGATTTCGACGGCGCCCGCACCGCCATCAAGAAGACTCACGAACGTGAAGCGGTAATCGCCGACCTGCGCGACAAGGAATACCTCAAGAGCGAAGAAGAGGCCGAGAAAGAAGGGATCAAGACCCAGTACAAGGATCTGCAGGGTTACCCGGTTGCCAGCCTCGATGCGCCAGAAGTGGTCAGCCTGAAAAACAGCTACCAGAGTGCGTTCAGCCATTACCTGGCCGGCTTCGTCTACGAAGCCCTGGGCGAGAAAGACCTGGCTGCACCGGGCTACCGCAAGGCGGCTGAACTGCGTCCGAACACCCCGCTGCTGGAACAGGCGCTGGTCAATCTCGACAAGCCGTCCAAGTCCGACGACAGCGACATCCTGATCGTGGTGCAAAGCGGTCTGGCGCCATCGCGCGACTCGATCCGCGTGCCGCTGCCATTGCCGATCTCCAACAACGTGGTGATCACCCCGTTGTCGTTCCCGATCATCAAGCCTGACACCTCCACCGCGCCGTTCGCGCAGATTGGCGTCGATGGCCAGCAGGTCAACCTGACTGCCCTCAACAGCACCACCGCCATGTCGCGCCGCGCCCTGCGCGATGACATGCCGGGGATCATCGTGCGCACCACTGTGCGTGCAATCACCAAAGGTGTGGCGCAGAAGAAGATCAACGAAACCAACCCGCTGGCCGGTCTGGCCGTGGGTATCTCTTCAGCAGTGCTGGAAGGTGCCGATACCCGTACGTGGCGCACCCTGCCGGACAACACCCAGGTGGTGCGTCTGCGCTTGAAGAAAGGCGAGCACCAAGTAAGTCTGCCGAGCGCCGTCGGCGGTTCAGTGGTCAAGGTCACCGTCGATCAGCGTTATCAGGTGATCAGCCTGCGCGCCGTGGGCAACCAGGTGTTCGCTGCGGGCGTCGCCGCCCACGTCATCCCGAGCGCCGGCGCGACCAACGTCGCCAGCCTCAAACAACCTTAAGAACGGAGTCTTTGCATGCGCTTCAAACTCATCGCCGTTGCCGCCCTCGCCGTCCTGGCCAGCGGCTGCGCCACCCCGCCACCACCGGAGCCGGGCAGCGCCGCAAGCAAGGTCGTGGCCATGGGCCCGCAGAAACACATCGCGGTCGGCGCCATGCGCGTGGCCCGCGAGAACGGCTTCATGACCGTCAATGTGCAGTTGACCAACACCCTCAACAGCAACAAGACGTTCTACTACCGCTTCGCCTGGCTTGGCCCGGAAGGTTTCCCGATCGCCGAGGAAGAAGTCTGGAAAAGCCAGATGATGTACGGCGCCCAGACCAGCTTCATCCAGGGCATCGCCCCGACCCCGAAAGCCGTGGATTTCCGTCTGGAACTCAAGACGCCTTAAGCCCGCCACCCTATTCCTGTTTTAGAGAGCATTCCCATGTTTGCACGCTTTTCCATGATCGCTGTCCTCGCCCTGCTGGCTTCCGGTTGCGCCAACACTTCGCCAACCCTGGGCAGCAAGAACATCAGCTACGGCGACACCAAAGCGGTTGAAACCGTGACCAACGAATTCGGTTCGACCGACCTGCAAATGATCGCCGAATCGATGACCCGCTCGCTGGCCCAGTCCGGCATCCTGCAGGGCCGCCCGGTGGTGCAGGTCTACGATGTGAAGAACAAGACCAGCGAGTACATCGATACCCGCGAAATCACCACCAGCATCAAGACTCAGCTGATGAAAACCGGTGTTGCCCGCTTCGCCAGCGACAACAACGCGATGCAAAGCCAGGTTGACCAGCTCAAGCTGCAAAACCAGAGCGGCCTGTACAAGAAGAGCACCGTGGCCAAGACCGGCAACATGGTTGCCGCCAAGTACCGCATCGAAGGTTCGATCAGCTCGATCGTCAAGCGCAGCAGCGATTACAAGGACGTCTTCTACAAATTCAGCCTGCAACTGATCGACGTTGAAAGCGGTCTGGCCGAGTGGATGGACGAAAAAGAGATCCGCAAAACCACGGAGCGTTAATCAATGCGCACATGGATTGGCATGATGGCCCTGGCTTGCGCGTTCAGCGTGCAAGCGGCCCCGAAAGTCGCGGTGACGGATCTGGCGTATCAGGAGCGCGTGGAACAATACATCCACATCGTTTCAGCGCAGAACAATTACCGTGAGGGTTACTACAGCTCCAGTGGTTCTTCGAACTACAACGAGCTGGAAGCGACCACCAGCTACATCGAGCAGGGTGAGCTGCGTAAATTCACTGGCGACATCAAGGGTGAAATCCTGCGTACCGGCATGTTCCAGCTGGTGCAAGGCACGCCGTACACTGCGTCGTCCAAGGGTAACGTCTATGACGTGATCAAGCGCATCAAGGCCGGCAACTTCAAAGGCGCCGACTATGTGCTGTTCGGCACCGTGTCCGACATCGACTTCACCCAGGACATGAACGAGCTGGCGCACACCGACAGCTATTCGGCGGTGCTGGGCCTGACGCTGGTGGCGGATTTCAGTCTGATCAACACCAAGACCTACGAGATCACGTCGGCCTTCACGGCGATGGGCGAAGCGCAGGACACCAAACTGGTGAACGGCCGCGACATCAAGATCTCGCTGAACCGACCTCGGGTGGTGCGTGACGTGTCCAAGGCACTGGGCGAGGACGTCGCCGGGCAACTGAGCCAACAGCTCGGTGGTGGCGGTTACGAGCAGCCGCGTGAGCCGCAACAGCGCAACAACCTGCCGCGTGATACGGCGCCGGTGATCTTGCACTGACCGAGTGAGCACGGAACTCTGTGGCGAGGGGATTCATCTCCGATGGGCCGCGAAGCGGCCCCGCTCTTGAGCAAAAAAGAGATTGGGACTGCTACGCAGTCCATCGGGGATGAATCCCCTCACTACAACTGAGTTCACTAGAGCGATACGTAATAATAAAAAAGGCGACCTCATCAGGTCGCCTTTTTTGTGCCCGCAGGCGTCACACCACCGCTTTACGCAACGTCGCCATGAACGCCGCCGCACCGATGAACAGCCCGGCAAACGTGCGGTTCATGCGCCTCTGCTGCTTCGGCGTGCGCAACAGCCGCAGCACTTTCGACGCCAGACCGGTGTAGCCGGCCATGACGATCAGATCAACGCAGATCATGGTCACGCCGATCACCAGGTACTGTATCAGCAGTGGTGCGTGCGGATTGATGAACTGCGGCAGCACCGCCAGCATGAACACCAGCGCCTTGGGGTTGCTGATGTTCACCAGAAAACCGCGGAACAC
This sequence comes from Pseudomonas sp. AD21, assembly GCF_002878485.1. Taxonomy (NCBI): domain Bacteria; kingdom Pseudomonadati; phylum Pseudomonadota; class Gammaproteobacteria; order Pseudomonadales; family Pseudomonadaceae; genus Pseudomonas; species Pseudomonas sp. AD21. Next base: position 65,099 of record NZ_NQYG01000006.1, on the reverse strand, counting down.
CAGCGCCAGAGGTTTGCCGATCGGCCGTACCGCCGCGTCATCGCTCATGTCCATGGGCAGCGCACGCCATTGCTTGACCGCCAGATACACGAGGTAAGCCACACCGAACCATTTGATCGCGTGGAAAGCCGTGGCCGAAGCAGTCAGGATCGCGCCAACGCCGGCGCCGACAATCGCAATCTGCACCGCCAGGCCGATTTGCAGGCCAAGGGCGTTCCAGTAGCCGCGCCAGAAACCGTATTGCAGACCGCTGGACATCGACGCAATGGCGCCGGCGCCCGGGGACAGACTGATCACCCAGCAGGCGGCGAAAAACGCCAGCCATGTTTGTAGCTCCATCGCACACCTCGACTCATGCTCGTGACAAATGCCTAAGCTAATCCGGGTTTGAATGGATGACTACCGATTTTTTGCTGAATGTTGCAGGTGCTACTGAGGGCCCCTTCGCGAGCAAGCCCGCTCCCACAAGGATCTTTGGTGTTCACACATTGTGTGTTCCACCCAGGACACTGTGGGAGCGGGCCTGCTCGCGAAGGCGTCAGATCAATCGCCCGGGGAATCTACTTCTCGAAACCGCTGGAAGGAAATACATCGCTACCGCGCCAGCGCCGCACCGAGCGCTGGAAGAACAGACTGTTCGGCACCTGCACCATGGCGCTGCCGGTACCCAGTTCCTCAGCCTCGATCAACGTGGTGTACAGCAGATTGATCGCCACCACCCGGCCTTTGACGCCAGGCTTGTCGGTGGTGTCCACCAGCTCAACCACATCTCCCAGACGGAACGGGCCGACGGTGAAGATCAGGATCGCGCAGAGCAGGTTCGACAGCACACTCCACATGGCGAAGAACGCCACCGCCGCCACCGCAACGAAACCCGACAGCGCCGTCCACAGCACCGTGGCCGACACGCCGAGTCGTTCCAGCACAAAGATCAGCGCGCTGCCCATGATCAGCCAGCGCAGCCCGCCGCGCAGCGGCATCAGCAACTGCGGCGGGAACGGGTAGCGCTCACCCAGGCGAGTCAGGCCTTTGGCAACGAAGCGCTGGGCCAGATAACCGGCCAGCAGGATCAGCAGAATCTGCACCGCAAACCAGACCGGCTCGACCCACTCCGCCGGCAGCGGCAGCTTGAACGCTTCCATCAGGACAGCGCCTCCAGCTCCGCTTGCATGCTTTCCAGCGTCTCGAGGGCTTCCATCCACGCCTCTTCCAGTTCGGCTTCGCGCACTTTCAGCTTGGCCTGTTCGGCCAGCAGATCACGCAGCTCGTTCTTGCGCGCTGGCTCGTAGATGTCGCTGTCACCGAGGCTGGCATCAACCTTGGCGAGTTTTTCGTGGAGCTTGCCCAGCTCGGCTTCGAGCTTGTCGGCTTCACGCTTGTGCGGTGCCAGTTGCTGACGCAACGCAGCAGCGGCCTGACGCTGAGCCTTCTTGTCAGTCTTGTCCGGGTTGACCGGGGTGTTGCTGACCGGCGCGTTGCGCTGACGGTACTCCACCAGCCAGCGGGCGTAGTCTTCGAGGTCGCCATCGAACTCTTCGACCTTGCCATCAGCGACCAGGTAGAAATTGTCGGTGGTACTCTTGAGCAGGTGCCGATCGTGAGACACCACCAGTACCGCGCCGCTGAATTCCTGCAGTGCCATGGTCAGCGCCAAGCGCATTTCCAGGTCGAGGTGGTTGGTCGGTTCGTCGAGCAGCAACAGGTTCGGCCGTTCCCAGGCGATCAACGCCAGGGCCAGACGCGCTTTTTCGCCGCCGGAGAAATTCAGCACCGGTTCGTCGATGCGCGCGCCACGGAAGTCGAAACCGCCGAGGAAGTCGCGCAGGGTCTGCTCGCGCTCGGTCGGCGCCAGTCGCTGCAAGTGCAGCAGCGGGCTGGCCTTGGAATCCAGCGAGTCGAGCTGATGCTGGGCAAAGTAGCCGACCACGGTGTTTTCGCCACGGGTCAGACGCCCGGCCAGCGGCTCGAGCTCGCCGGCGAGGTTCTTGATCAGGGTCGATTTACCGGCGCCATTCGGCCCGAGCAAGCCGATCCGCGCACCCGGGGTCAGTTGCAGCTTGACCTTCTCCAGGATGGTTTTATCGCCGTAACCCAGACGCGCATCGGACAGGTCGATCAGCGGGCTGGAGATCTTGGTCGATTCGCGGAACACGAAATCGAATGGCGAATCGACGTGGGCCGCCGACAGCTCTTCCATGCGCTCCAGTGCCTTGATCCGGCTCTGCGCCTGACGGGCCTTGGTGGCCTGGGCCTTGAAGCGAGCAATGTAGCTTTCCATGTGCGCACGTTGCGCCTGCTGCTTCTCGTAGGCCTGTTGTTGCTGGGCCAGACGTTCGGCACGAGCACGTTCGAACGCGGTATAGCCGCCCCGGTACAGGGTCAGTTTGCGCTGATCGACGTGGGCCACGTGATCGACCACTTCATCGAGGAAGTCGCGGTCATGGGAGATCAGCAGCAAGGTGCCCGGGTAGCTTTTCAGCCACTCTTCGAGCCAGATGATCGCGTCGAGGTCCAGGTGGTTGGTCGGCTCGTCGAGCAACAACAGGTCCGACGGACACATCAAGGCCTGCGCCAGGTTCAGACGCATCCGCCAGCCACCGGAGAAATCTGCGACCTGACGATCCATCTGCTCGTTGGTGAAACCGAGACCGGCCAGCAATTTGCGCGCACGCGCATCGGCGGTATAACCGTCGGCGCTGTCGAGTTCGGCGTGCAGACGCGCCAGAGCCGTGCCATCGTGGGCCGCTTCTGCGGCGGCGAGGTCACGTTGCACTTCGCGTAGACGCAGGTCGCCATCGAGCACATAGTCGACCGCCAAGCGTTCGAGCGTGTCGACCTCCTGGCGCATGTGCGCGATGCGCCAGTCGGCCGGCAACAGGCAATCGCCCGAGTCCGGATGCAACTCGCCGCGCAACAAGGCGAACAGGCTGGATTTGCCGGCACCGTTGGCACCGATGAGGCCAGCTTTGTGGCCGGCGTGCAGGGTCAGCTCGGCGTCTTCTAGCAGACGTTGCGGGCCACGCTGTAAAGTCAGGTTCTGAAGTCGGATCATAATGGCGGCGGAGTCTACCAGCTTCGCTCACAACTGGCGCGAGTAGCACGATGTCCTCTGACCTGTGGAGCTTTTCCCTTGCCACCTACGCCCGCCCGGGTGTGGAACCTGCCTGCCTGCAACTGCAAACGGCGGGAGCCAATGTGTGCCTGTTGCTGTGCGGTGCGTGGCTGGAGCAACGTGGCGTGGCCTGTGACGAACAGCGCGTAGAACAGCTGAGAACGCTGGTGGGGCCTTGGGATAGGGAGGTGGTGCAGCCACTGCGCGCGCTACGCACTCAATGGAAAACCCTGGCCGAAGATGATCCGGTACTCAAGGGCCTGCGTGAACAGATGAAAGCGCTGGAGCTGGAAGCCGAGCGGCATCTGTTGTGGCAACTGGAACAGGTCGCTCAGGACTGGCCGTTACAGGATGCATCCGCGTCGGGGCAATGGCTTGAGCGTCTGGCGGCAACGGCCGCCAGCCCGAACCGCGACGCGCTGCAAGTGCTGCGCGTCGCGGCAACCGGCACTTAGGAAGCGCTGGTCGGGTTGCTGGTGACGCTCGACGCAGCGGCTGGCGTTGGCGCAGTCGTGGTGGTCGAGGTAGAAGCGGCGGAAGCAGGTGCAGCGGCCGGCGCTGGAGCGGCTGGCTTGGCGGCAGGTGCGGTCGCCGGTTTCGCGGCAGTTGGTTTGACGGCAGCTGGTTTGGCAGTGACCGGTTTTTTCGCGACAGGTTTGGCAGCTGGTTTGGCTGCTGGCTTGGCGGCTACTGGTTTGGCAGCAGGCTTGGCGGCAGCGGTCGCCGGTTTTGCGGCGGCAGGTTTTGCGGCGGGCTTGGCAGCGGTTTTAGCGGCAGGCTTGGCGGCAGGTTTGGCGACGGCTTTGGCAGCTGGTTTTGCAGCAACCGGTTTGGCCGCCGGCTTGGTTGCCGGTTTTGCCGCTGCAGTTTTGGCGGCGGGTTTTACTGCAGGTTTTGCAGCCGGTTTAGCCGCGGCGGTTTTTGCCGGTGCAGCTTTGCGTGCAGCAGGTTTTGCGGCTGGCTTGGCAGCTGGTTTTGCAGCAGCCGGTTTGGCGGCGGCAGTACGTGCGGCAGGTTTTGCAGCGCTGGCCGCAGCAGGTTTTTTCACCGCGGTTTTTGCAGCAGGTTTGGCCGCTGCTTTAGCTGGCGCCTTGGCGGCTGGTTTGGCCGTTGGCTTGGCAGCAGCGGTTTTGGCAGGGGCTTTCGCTGCAGCAGGTTTGGTTGCCGCTTTCTTCGCAGGCGCTGCAGCAGGTTTGGCTGCGCGGGAGGTCAGCGCCTTGCCGGCGGCTTCTTGCACGCGACCGACACCCTGGGCCAGTTTCAGGCTTTCCTGGGCATCACGCTTGAGTTGCAGAATGTAGCTGCGGGTATCGGACTGACGATCCTTCAGCGCATCGAGCAGGTCTTCAAGTTCTTTCACTGCCGCCTTGGCCTTGTTCTGTGCCTTGGCTTTACCGGCAGTGGCTGCGTCCTGCAATTTGGTGCGGGATTTGTGCAGTTTTTCTTGCGCCTTGCCGCGTTGTTTTTCCAGTTTGGCGAGCAGTTTTTCAGCATCAGCCAAGGCTTGGGAGCAAGCGTTTTCCAAATGCTCGAGCAGGCTGCCCGAGAGTTGTTGGAGTAAGTGCAACGGAGTGTTTACAGGCTTCTTGGTGGCCGACATGGTTTACCTCCTGGCTGACGTGAGTGCGGCTCATACTAGACCTCTGCTGCTACCGCCGCTAGGTCATCTTGACAGTAACGAAACCGTTGCGTTGCAACGAAGTGAAAATGTTCTGCACAAAGACAAAAGCAGTTCACCGTTGCAGACGTTCGCGCTGGCATAATCGCCCGCATCTCAGGACGGAGAGTGCCCATGTCGCGCTACCTTTTTTTATCCCTCTGCATGATTTTTTCCGCCGCTCACGCCGACGAAAAAACCACCGCGAACGATGCCCACGACCTGGCCTACAGCCTTGGCGCCAGCCTCGGTGAACGACTGCGCCAGGAAGTCCCGCAATTGCAGATCCAGGCACTGGTCGACGGTTTGCAGCAGGCCTATCAAGGCAAGCCACTGGCACTGAGCGAAGCACGGATCGAGCAGATCCTGGCCGATCATGAATCGCAAAACGCCGAACATTCAGCGCTGCCTTCGAGCGATGCCGCGATGGAAAACGAGCAACGTTTTCTCACCGCCGAAAAAGCCAAGCCGGGCGTAAAGGAACTGGCCGACGGCATCCTGCTGACTGAGCTGACTCCGGGTAATGGCGCCAAGGCCGGTCCGGATGGAAAAGTACAGGTGCTGTACGTCGGTCGACTACCGGATGGCACGGTGTTCGATCAGAACACTCAGCCGCAATGGTTCAGCCTCGACAGCGTGATTACCGGCTGGCGTACCGCGTTGCAGAACATGCCGGTGGGTGCCAAGTGGCGACTGGTGATTCCATCGGATCAAGCGTATGGCGCCGACGGTGCAGGGGATCTGATTGCGCCGTTTACGCCGCTGGTGTTTGAAGTCGAGTTACGCGGCGCTACGAGCTGATAAACCCCGACTCGCAGACATAAAAAACGCGGTGCGCTTTCGGCGCACCGCGTTTTTTTGCCTGCGAAAAACCATTCAGGCCTGAGCTGTATCTTCCTGCTTGTGTGCCGTGTGCAGCACTTCAATCAGACAGTCTTCCAGCTCGAAGCGCTCGTGAAGCAGGCCACCCAGTTCCTTGAACTTCTCGGCGACGCATTTGCCCTCGTCGCACAAATCGTTGAACGCCAGCAGCTTCTCGGTGATGACGTCGATGCGCGGATAGATCGTCTCGGCGAGTTCCAGACCACGCGTGTCACCGAACGCCTTGGCTTCGCCCGTCAGCTGTTCGTAGATCTCGAAGTGCCCGGCCGAGACGTAATCGACCAGCACACCGCAGAACTCCTGCAAGGGCTTGCGGTTCTCGGACAGCGCCTCAGGTTGCGCACCGAGCTTGTCGTAGGCACCGATCAGTTCTTCACGCTCTTGCAACCAGCGGTCGATCAGCAGATGAACTCCACCCCAGCGTTCCTGAGCATTCTGACAACTTTCGAGCATGGCGATCTCTCTTCCCTTGTGGGTCATGCTGCTCTACACCCGCGCCCCTCTTCTGGCTTTTATCGCTTGGAGGCCGACCGGGCAGAGCGTCATCGAGCAACATAAATCCAATGACACGTGCGGGCCAGATTATGCCCGCACGCCTATGGCTTCAAGGTACGCAGGAGATAAAGTTCATACAAGTGTTTAATCCCTGACCAGCATACGCTGCGACGCTTCGCCGCTGAGCGGTCGTTGCAGAGCGCTCCAGACCAGCCGCAGCAATTGGTACACCGCCAGAATCGACATCGCCACAAAGAACAGCAGGCTCCATTCCGGGATACTCAAATCGAACAGCGTCCAGGAAATTTCTGCGCAATCGACACCGCCCTTGAACATCCGCACCGTTGCACACAACCACGGCAGGTTGCTGAACAGCGCTTCGGAGTCGGGCGCGCAGCTCGTCATTTGTACCAGCGGATCGCTCTGCAACAACACCTGCCGCCAGGCGGCGGTGGTGCCGCCCAGGCTGACGCAAAACGTGATCATCCAGTAGAGCGACAGGCCAACACGCCGTGGGCCATGCACCGCCGCCAGCCCACAACAGACCGTCAGCAACGCCATGAAGAACCGTTGCGCGAGGCACAGGCTGCACGGCGTCAGCCCGACCGCATATTCGAGGTAATAGGAAGCTCCCAGGGCCAGGGCCCCTGCAGTGAAAGCCGTGAAAAACAAGGAGCGTGAACAGGCCAACGACATGGCTTTTCCGTAACAGTAGAGACAGGCAGTTACGGTAGAGGAAAGCTTGTCAGCCTTTCAAGGCGGGTCCCTGCCGACAGTTCAACAGAAGTGTAGGGAAAACCCGACAGGGGCCAGAGGAATAGGTGTAGTCCGTTGTAGGACTTCACCCAGGACGCCAACAAAAGGTAATTATTCGCTCGCTGGAGCTTAACGAGGGAGCGTCCTCCCTCGTGACTTCAGGCGTGAACCGGCACCGGCAATGGCGCGGCCAGAAGACGCTCATCCAGCAGTCCGAGACCTTCCTGGAACAACTCATTGCTGCGCTCGGTGTCACCCAGTTGCGCGAGCAGGCGCGCCAGCTCTGCGCAGGCTTCCGGGTTGCGTTGCACCCGCAGGCTGCTCTCCAGATAATCCCGCGCCTTGCCCCACAAACTGGCCTGCAGACAAAGCCGTCCCAAGGTCAGCAGCAGGCTCGGATCGCCCGGATGTTCCTTGAGCCAACCTTCGGCGGTGTGCAACTGACGCGCCGGGTCGCTGCCGCGCACCAGACCATAGAGTCGCGCCAGATGGCTGTCGTACTTGCGCTTGAGAGCGCTGCGCAGCACTTCCTCGGCTTCGACCTGAGCACCCAGCTGACGCAGTTGCTCGGCATACGCCAGCACCAGCGCCGGCTCCTGGCGTTGGGCGGAACTCAGTTGCTCCCAGGCAAGATTGAGTGACTGCAGACCGACCTTGCCGTCTTCGTCGCGGTGCGCAGCCAGGGATAGGTTGTTGCCCCAGGCGCGACGTTCCAGTTCAGCCAGTTCAGCCGGCGGCAGAGCCTTGTCCTTGCGCAGTTCCGGCAGCAGGCGGATGACCGCCGACCAGTCGCCACGCTGTTGATGCAAGCGCTGCAACTGACGCAGGGTCTGCACGTTATGCGGATGCCGCTCGTGCATCGCTTGCAGGGTCACCAGTGCGCCATCGGTGTCACCGCGATCGGTCTGCAATTGCGCATGACTCAAGGCAATCGCCAACTCGGCCTGAGGCTGGCGCTCCAGCGCACGCTCGAGCAACTGATCACACTCCTCGTACTTGCCTTGTTCGTTGGCCGCGCGGGCGGCACCGAGGTAGTACAGCAGCGGTTGGCGCTCGGCTTCGGCGGCGCGATACAGATGGCGTTGCGCGCTGGCCCAGCGCCCTTCGGCCAGATCCAGCTGACCGTGTTCGATCGCCACCTGCACCCGACGACTGCGGTTACGCCGCGACCAGGGATTGACCACGCCACTGGAGGTCATGACCAGTTCGACCAGCGCCTTGATACCCCAGATCAGCAGCCACAACACCGCGATCAGCGCCAGCGTGGCCCACAGGCTCGACTCGTAGCGGAAGCTCTTGTAGGCAATCAGCACGTACCCGGAGTGCTCGGCAATCGCCAGGCCCAGTGCCGCCGTCGCGGCAATCACCAGAAACACGATCACATACAGGCGTTTCATGGCGTGGTCTCCTGCGCGGTGTTGGCGGCAGGTTTGGCGAACGGTTTGACCGATTCTTCAGCGTTGACGTTACGTCGCTCCAGATAACCCTGCACCGCACTCAGCGTGCCGGTCAGATCAGGCGTCTTGACCGTGACCGGTTGCTGGCTCAGCTCGGCGACCTGTTCGAGCATGATTTTGCTCTGCGGATTGTCCGGATTGAAATTGCCCCTGAGCACGTCCCGCGCTTCGGTCAGCGCCTGGGTGTAAACCGGCGCCTGACCATTGAGCGCGGCCCACTGCGCCTGCTCCAGTGCCAGGCTCAGGGCCAGACGCACCTGACTCAGACTCTGCCCGGCCAGCAGTGGCTTCACGTTCTTGTCAGCGTTGAAATCGATGCGGATGTAACGCGAAACCTGATCCCACCACTGCGCCCAACGACTGGCGCCATCGCCGTCAGCGGTCAGACCCAGCAGCGATTCGCCACGATCCTTGTACTCCGGCGCCAGTTCGGTCAGCTCGATGACCTGATCACGCAAGGCGCCAATGCGCAGGAACAAGCCAGTGCGATCCGGCTGCTCGGTGCTGCGCAGGGCGACCAGGGTTTTTGCCACTTGCTCGCGTGCTACGAACGAGCCCGGGTCATTCTGTTCACGGAGGATTTCGTCGGCACCCTGCACCAGCGCCTGGGCGCTGCTGATGTCCTGCAAGGCCGACAGACGAAGACTGGCCAGACGGAGCAGATGCTCGGCCTCGGCCAGGCGCCAGTCCTTGCGGCTGGCGCCGAGGACGGTTTCCAGACGCTGATTGAGGCGCTGCTGATCACCCTGCAACTGCGTCACCAGACGCTGGCGATCAGCAAGTTCGTCGGCCCCCGGCAACTGCGCGAGGCGCTCGGTCAGGCGCTGCTCGTTGAGCTTGAGGCTCTGGGCCTGATCGTTCAACGCCTGCACCTGGCCCGACTGTTGTGCGGTGTTGGTCTGCAGGTGACGCACCTGCCAGACACCCCAGCCACCGATCGCCACGCCGGCAGCGCCGAGCAACAGGGCGACAATGGCCAGTCCGTTGCCTCGGCGCGGCTCCTTGGCCGGCGGTGGAGTTTCAACCTGGGCATCGATCACAGGCTGGACATCATCTTTAGGCAAGGCTGTTTCGCTCACGTATCCATCCTTTGCATTAGAGAACGGGCACGGGATGCTCCCGTAGCGCCGTCAGCAAAGCCGCGGCACTCGCGCCGCGGCAATCCACAACTGTTTGGGCCCCGGCGGCACGTGCCAGCTCGGCGACCCTTGGGCTTGGAACAAACAACGGCCACTGCGCAATCGCAGGCCAGGCAGCGCCGGCCATTTGGCGCAGGTGCTCGAAACCCTGTCCACTGCTGACCACCAGCCCGTTCAAGCGTTCCGCTTCGATCCGCCGCGACAACTCTTGCGGCGAGTAGGTCGGCAGGTCACGCCGATACAACTCCAGATACTCGACACTAGCACCTAGCGCGCGCAGACGCTCGGCGAGCAGCTCACGACCACCCTCCCCGCGCAGGATCAACACCTGCGCGCCAGACTGCGCAACCGCTTCGCGCAGACGCGGCAATTGCAACAAGGCTTCGCTGTCATCGCCGGTGGCCGGGAAGTGCACGTCCAGGCCGCGCTCGCGAAGAATCTGCGCCGTCGCCGCACCGACGCTGAACCAGGGCATCGCCAACGATGACAAGCCAAAGGCATCGAGCAGGCCGACTGTGATTCGCGCCGCTGGCTTGCTGACCACGATGACCGCGCTGCAGTTCGACAGCTGGGTCATGGCCTGACGTATTTTCTCAGAGACCGGCAGCGGCACGATGTCCAGAAGCGGCAGGCAACTGCTGAAAAAACCTTCTGCGGCCAACACCTCGGCCAGCGCCGCACAGTCGTCCGCAGGGCGCGTCAGCAGCAGGCGCCAGCCGGTCACTCGTGACCTGCCTCGCCATAGACCGCTTTGAGAATGTCGTCGGCACCCTGGCTGAGCAGGTCTTCAGCGACCTTCACGCCCAGCGCTTCGGCATCGGCACGCGGGGCGCGAGCCTCGGCGCTGAGCAGCTTGCCACCGCTCGGCTCGCCGACCAGACCACGCAGCCATAACTGCCCATCTTCGAGCACGGCGTAGCAGGCGATTGGCACCTGGCAGCCGCCATTCAGATGTTTGTTGAGGGCACGTTCGGCAGTCACACGCGAAGAGGTATCGGCGTGATGCAACGGTGCGAGCAAGGCGTGGATCTGCGTGTCGGCGCTGCGGCATTCGATGCCGACGGCGCCCTGGCCACCAGCCGGCAGACTGTCGTCGACGCTGATCGGCGAAGTGATGCGGTCTTCGAAACCGAGACGGATCAGACCCGCCGCCGCGAGAATGATCGCGTCGTACTCACCGGCATCGAGCTTGGCCAGACGGGTATTGACGTTACCGCGCAGGAAACGGATTTGCAGATCCGGGCGGCGAGTCAGCAGTTGCGCCTGACGACGCAGGCTGGAGGTGCCGACGATGCTGCCGGCCGGCAACGCGTCGAGGCTTGCGTAAGTATTGGAAACGAAAGCGTCACGCGGGTCTTCGCGTTCGCAGATGCAGAACAGGCCAAGGCCTTCGGGGAAGTCCATCGGCACGTCTTTCATCGAGTGCACGGCGATGTCGGCTTCGTTTTCCAACAGCGCGGTTTCCAGTTCCTTGACGAACAGGCCCTTGCCGCCAATTTTCGACAGCGGCGAATCAAGCAGCTTGTCGCCGCGACTGACCATGGGCACCAGCGTCACCAGCAGCCCCGGATGGGCCGCTTCCAGACGGGCTTTGACGTATTCGGCCTGCCAGAGGGCCAGCGCACTTTTACGGGTGGCGATGCGGATTTCGCGAGAGGACATGGATCAATCCGTACTGAATAGATACGGCGGATAATAACAGCTCAGCCAAATCCACTTTGACTTGAATCAGAAACGGCGTGGCCTCCCTGGCCGGCAATGCCTGGTAACAAGACTGCAGAACCGCCCGGAATGACCGGCTTACAGGCCCTGCATCATTTTGCGCACACCGGCCACATGCCGGCGGCTGACGATCAACGCATCGCCGTTCAGGCCCTTGAGGAACAGCTGGAAATGCCCCAGTGGCGTGCGTTGCAGGCGCTCGATGCGGTCACGGGCGACTAGCGCGTTGCGGTGGATACGCACGAAGCGTTCGCCGAATTCGTCTTCGAGGGCCTTGAGCGGTTCGTCCAGCAGCACTTCGCCGCTCTCATGGCGCAAGGTCACGTACTTGTGATCGGCAATGAAGTAGACCACCTGATCCAGCGGGATCAGCTCGATGCCTTTGCGGGTACGGGCGCTGATATGACTGCGCGGGCCGTTGCCGCTTTCGGCAGCAGGACGGGTCAGGGCCGAGAGTTGGGCCCGGTTGGGACGTTCAGCCCGTTTCAGGGCGTCATGCAGATGTTCGGTTCGCACGGGTTTCACCACATAGCCCACGGCGCTGGCCTGCAGGGCTTCCACGGCAAATTCATCGGGGCCGGTGCAAAACACCACGGCCGGCGGCGTTTCGCGTTCGCACAGACGGGCAGCCACCTGCAGGCCATCCAGACCCGGCATGCGGATATCGAGCAGCACGATATCCGGCTTGTGGCTGTCGATCAGCGCCAACGCCTCTTCGCCATTCGTGGCGCTGGGCTCCAGGACTGTGTAACCCTCGAGCTCGCTTACCATTCGGCTTAGGCGCTCGCGAGCCAGTGGTTCGTCATCAACGATCAGGACATTCATATTGCGCTGGATTCCTGCGTGAGTCTCGCACAAGGATAGCGTAGACAGGTGAAGTGACGTCCGTCACCGCGATCCACGCTAAGACTAGCCCGAGCGCCAAAAAGTGCCGTACGTCGGCCAGCAATATTTGCCAGTGCCCGGGTCGTACTGCTCAAAGCCCGCTGTTTCCTGCGTTTTTCACGCGGCTTGCCAAAGGACAAATCCACCCACCCCCTCTTCTTATAGTCGGCGTCCGGACCTTTGTGCGATCCGCAGTCGCGCCGACCCTTATGTCCAACTGTAGACGCTTGCCGAGCCGATATTGCTCAATCGGAAAATATCCTTGCGCAAATCCCCCGTGGACAGCGCCGACTATGAACCAGCAGATGAGAAAAAAACGTATCGACCAGTGTCAGCGACAGGATTGGCAACCCTGTTATTATCCGTGCCAGCGTTTCACGCCTTCTTTCTCCAAGCCGATACGAGCGAATTCATGAGCACTGACAAGACCAATCAGTCCTGGGGCGGCCGCTTCAGTGAACCCGTCGACGCCTTCGTCGCCCGCTTCACCGCCTCCGTCACTTTCGACCAGCGCCTGTATCGCCACGACATCATGGGCTCGATTGCCCACGCCACCATGCTGGCCAAGGTCGGCGTACTGACGGATGCCGAGCGCGACAGCATCATCGATGGCCTGAAGACCATCCAGGGCGAAATCGAGGCCGGCCAGTTCGACTGGCGCGTCGACCTCGAAGACGTGCACATGAACATCGAAGCGCGCCTGACCGACCGCATCGGCGTCACCGGTAAGAAACTGCACACCGGGCGCAGCCGCAACGACCAGGTCGCCACCGACATCCGCCTGTGGCTGCGTGACGAAATCGACCTGATCCTGGCCGAGATCACCCGCCTGCAAAAAGGCCTGCTGGAGCAAGCCGAGCGCGAAGCCGCGAGCATCATGCCGGGCTTCACCCACCTGCAGACTGCGCAGCCAGTGACCTTCGGGCACCACATGCTGGCCTGGTTCGAAATGCTCAGCCGCGACTACGAACGCCTGGTCGACTGCCGCAAGCGCACCAACCGCATGCCGCTGGGCAGCGCTGCACTGGCCGGCACCACCTACCCGATCGACCGCGAATACACCGCGCAACTGCTGGGCTTCGACGCCGTCGGCGGCAACTCGCTGGACAACGTTTCCGATCGCGACTTCGCCATCGAATTCTGCTCGGCCGCGAGCATCGCGATGATGCACTTGTCGCGTTTCTCCGAAGAACTGGTGCTGTGGACCAGCGCGCAGTTCCAGTTCATCGATCTGCCGGATCGTTTCTGCACCGGCAGCTCGATCATGCCGCAAAAGAAAAACCCCGACGTGCCAGAACTGGTACGCGGCAAGACCGGCCGTGTGTTCGGTGCGCTGATGGGCCTGCTGACTTTGATGAAGGGCCAACCGCTGGCCTACAACAAGGACAATCAGGAAGACAAAGAGCCGCTGTTCGACGCCGCCGACACTCTGCGCGACTCGCTGCGGGCCTTTGCCGACATGATCCCGGCGATCAAACCCAAGCACGCGATCATGCGTGAAGCGGCGCTGCGCGGTTTCTCCACCGCGACCGATCTGGCGGACTACCTGGTACGCCGTGGCCTGCCGTTCCGTGATTGCCACGAAATCGTTGGTCACGCGGTGAAATATGGCGTGGACACCGGCAAGGATCTGGCCGAGATGAGCCTGGAAGAACTGCGCCAGTTCAGCGACCAGATCGAAGAGGACGTGTTTGCCGTGCTGACCCTCGAAGGCTCGGTGAATGCCCGTGACCATATCGGCGGCACTGCGCCGGCGCAGGTCAAGGCCGCGGTGGTTCGCGGTCAGGCGCTGATCTCCAGCCGCTAAAAAACCAAAAGCTTCGCGAGCAAGCCCGCTCCCACATTGGATCTGTGCTGAACACAAAATCTGTGAACGTCACAGATCCAATGTGGGAGCGGGCTTGCTCGCGAATGCTGACTTCAGAGCGCTACAAATCTCACTTCTTCGCCGCGATCATCGCCAAAAACCCCGGCATCGCCGCCTCTTTATCCGCCGCAATCTTCTGCACATGAGGATTCTGCTCAAGCCGCTCCAGCAGCGCCTTGGCCTTCGGCATTTCAGCCAGCAAATCCAGATCGAACAGCTTTTTGCCCACCGCACACGCCAGCGGCACGCTGTACAGGAAGTACAGATCGGCAATGCTCAGACTGTCGCCCGCCACGTACGGGGCGAATTTGCCGTGCCGACCCAGCGCAGCGAAACCCAGCAGCAGCTCGGCCTTGGTTTTTTCCTTGATCGCCTCCGGCACCGCCGCGCCAAAGAATGCTTCGCCATAACAGGCGCGGCCCGGCAACTCGATATAGAGCTCGATTTCCTTGGCAATCGCCAGCACCTGTGCACGCTCGAACGGATCGCTCGGCAGCAGTGGCGTACCTTTCAGGGTCTGTTCGAGGTATTCGAGGATGATCGCGGTTTCATTGATGAAACCCTCCTCGACGCCCAGCACCGGCACTTTGCCGCGCGGACTGATGGCCAGTGATTCCGGGGTCTGTGCCGGGTAGAACGTGACCTCTTCGAACGCCAGGCCTTTTTCCAGCAGTGCCAGTTTGACCATGTTGTAGTAGTTGCTGACAGCGAATCCATAAAGCTTGAACATCACATAGCCTCCAGGCCGTGCGGGGTGGGCAGTCACTGTTTATAGATCGCCGGACTCGATCCTGCCAGCAGCAACACACCGCTGAATGCGGGTAAACTGGCGCCTTTCCTTGAGGAGCCTGCCATGAGCGAGCCGACAGACATCGACAACGACGAAGAAGAGTTCACCGAGGCGACGTTGATCGAAGCCATCGAGAACCAGATCGAAAGCGACAACCCGCCAGCGGCCAAGGCGACTTACAACAAGCTGACGCTGGTGGGCGTCGAGCGCGAAGAGATCCTCAATCTGATGGCGCACGTGCTGGCCTACGAGATTGACGCGATGCTCGATGAAGACCGCGCATTCAATACCGAATGGTACGAAGCGGCGCTGCGTGCATTGCCTGAGTTGCCACCAGAAAAGCAGTAACCCCCGATCCTGTAGGAGTGAGCCTGCTCGCGATAGCGTTCCGTCGGTGAAGAATATGCCGACAGGCACTCCGCTATCGCGAGCAGGCTCACTCCTACAATGTTTGTTACGTATCCATCCGGCCATCTCCCGAGCCCCAACTACACTGGAATCCGCCTCAAGACAAAATCCCTGATCTGAGCACTGGACATGCCGCAGAAGCGGGTTCACCTTAGGGGCGCTGTCGTCCAATTCCTAGAAAGTCTGGAGTCCTTATGTCGCTTACCCCTGAGCTGGTTGCCGAACTGGAAGTCCTCGCACTCTTCAACCTGGACAGTTCCCAGGAAGGTTTGAAAATTCATCAGACCGCTGCCCCGAAACACATTGCCGCCGCCAAACGCCTCTTCGAAAAAGAACTGACCGACCAGCCCGATGGCGGGTATCTGACCAGCCTGGGTCGCGATGCCGCGCAAAGTGTGCAAACCGTGCTGACCATTCTGAGAGAGCAGGAAACCGCCTGACTTCCCGTCTTTGCCCACGGGAACCCCTGCCACGGGATTTCCGCGGGCCCACTTGATTGCCTCGTGCTAAAAATCTGACGTCAAAAAACAAATTCAGCTTAAAAGTCCCGCTGCGCAAAGGCTAAACTGCCTCCCAATCCGAGACCCTCTTCGTCCGAGCCTGCGAGCCGGTTTGAGCTGACATGACGCGCACCCATGAAATCCGCCCCGACCTGGACGAAGGCATCGACCGCAAGGTACTCAGCCAGTTGCGTGCGCGTTTTCTCAAACTCAATGAAGGCCGTCTCGGCCGTGCACTTGAAGGCTTGTCGAGCCGCCAGCAAGGCGTGCTGACCCTGCTGCCGCTGTTTTTCCACGTCAATCACCCGCTGCTGCCGGGTTATGTCTCGGGCAGCACGCCGGCCGGGCTGTCCAACTACGAGCCGGACGCCAACGTGCTTGCCGAAGCTCAGCGGCTGACCCGTTCGTTCTCCTACAAGCCACGCCACGGCAGCAATCCGCCACGGCCGATTCACGGGCTGTTCCTGATGGGCAGCCTTGGCACGCTGGCCCAGGCCGATCAGAGCGACATGGATGTGTGGGTCTGCCACGCGCCGGATCTCACCGACAGCGAACTGGCCGAGCTGCGCAAAAAATGTCAGTTGCTCGAAACCTGGGCCGCCAGTCAGGGTGCCGAGGCACATTTCTTTCTGATCGATCCGGTGCGCTTCGTCAAAGGTGAGCGCGACACCCAGTTGAGTTCCGAGAACTGCGGCACCACCCAGCATTACCTGCTGCTCGACGAGTTCTACCGCACGGCGATCTGGCTGGCCGGACGCACGCCGATCTGGTGGCTGGTGCCGGTCTACGAAGAAGGCGCCTACAACCTCTACACCCACACCCTGATTTCCAAGCGCTTCATCCGCGCCGACGAGACCCTCGACCTCGGCCACCTGGCAACGATTCCGCCTGGCGAGTTCATCGGCGCCGGACTGTGGCAACTGTTCAAGGGCATCGAGTCGCCCTACAAGTCGGTGCTCAAGCTGCTCCTGACCGAGGTCTACGCCAGCGAACACCCACAGGTGCAGTGCCTGAGTCTGCGCTTCAAAAAAGCCGTGTTCGCCAATCAGCTGGATCTCGATGAGCTTGATCCGTACATGGTCGTGTACCGGCGCATCGAGGAATACCTCACTGCGCGCAACGAACCAGAGCGCCTGGAGCTGGTGCGCCGCGCGCTGTACCTGAAGGTCAACCGCAAGCTCACCGGCAACAGCCGCAGTCAGGGCTGGCAGCGTTCGCTGCTGGAGCGTCTGGCCAGCGAATGGCATTGGGACCAGCGCCAACTGGCGCTGCTCGACAGTCGCAGCCAATGGAAAGTCCGCCAGGTCAGCGCCGAACGCCGCGCGCTGGTCAACGAGCTGAATTACAGCTATCGCTTCCTGACCCAGTTCGCCCGCACCGAACAGACCGTCAGCCTGATCAACAAGCGCGACCTGAACGTGCTTGGCCGCCGCCTGTACGCAGCGTTCGAGCGCAAGGCCGACAAGGTCGAGTTCATCAATCCCGGGATCGCCCCGGATCTGGCCGAAGACACCTTGACGCTGGTGCAGTCACCGAACAAAAAGGAACCGGGGCAAACCCACTGGGGCCTGTACAACGGCAGCCTGACCGCGCTGGAGTGGGAGCATTTCGCGCCGATCAAGCGCAGCCGTGAGCTGCTCGAACTGCTCACTTGGTGCCATCGCAACGGCGTGATCGACAGCAGCACCCGTCTGGCCCTGCATCCAGGCACCAGCGACCTGAGCGAGTTCGAACTGTTCAACCTGCTCGGCAGCCTGCAACAGTGCATCGCCCTGCCCTTGCCCACAGTCGCCGAAGAGCCATTGCTGCGCGCCGCCGTGCCGAGCGAAGTGCTGATGCTGGTCAACGTCGGCGTCGACCCGCTCAAGCATCACCGCGACCTGAACATCCTGATGACCACCGAGCGCACCGACTCGCTGAGTTACGCCGGGGTCCGGGAAAACCTCGTGCTGACCCTCGATCAGGTCACGCTCAACAGCTGGAACGAAGTGCTGGTCAACCGCTTTGACGGCCCCCATGCGTTGCTCGACTGCCTGCGCGACTACCTTAACAACCTGCCACGCGGCCCGCAGCAACCATCATTGAAGGTACGTTGCTTCTGCCACAACCGTGCGCAGTTCATTGCCCGCCGCGTCGAAGAGATCGTCGATACCGCGCAAAACCTGCTGCTCAGCGAGCTGAACCATCGCTATCTGATTCAGGTGCAACAGCACTATCACGTGCTGGAACTGGTGCCGGGACAGGTCAATCACGTTGCCCTCGCGACATTGCCGGCACTGCTTGATTACCTCGGCGAAGAACAGGCACGTTACAGCCCGCTGCACCTGGACCCGATGGCACTGGAAGAACACGACCTGGCGCTGATCCTGCCGATGGGGCAGCCGGAATCGATTCAGGTGTTCTACCGGATTACCGAGCAACAGGCCGAGCTGTACGTGCTGGATGAGTTCAACGCACTGTGGCAGCAGCGTCTGCCGTATCACGACGAGCAGAGCCTGCTGGTGCCGCTGCAACGCTTCCTGCAATCGATTCAGTACCGGCGTGAAGCGCTGTTGCCGATGGACGGCAGCCCGGCGATCAGTCTCGAGACTTTGTATTACCAGTTGTTGCCCTCAGGACCGGGACGCGCGCGCCGGGTCGAGGCACGGCCGGCGCCGCAGACCCCGGTCAACAAACCGTTCTACGACGTACAGGCGATCATCGGCAAGGCCGCACCGGCAGAGGTGCAGGTCACCCTGTATTGCAATCAACGGGAATTCAGCGAGCTGGAACATGGCGACCAGCTGTTTCATGTGGTCGCCCGGGAGATCATCGAGCAGCGCCGCGAGACCGAGCGCTATCGCTGCTACATCACCGACCTGGACTTGTCGGGCCTGCTCGGTGATGGTCAGAGTTCAAGCAATTTGTATCTGCGCTACAAGGCCGACCTGGAGCGCGCCCTGAACGAGGCGCTCGAACAGGTCTGAGGCGGGGTTACTCGCGGAAATCACCGCCGTTGGCCGGCTGCGATTCGACTTCCAGCAACGTCAGTTTCAGGGTCTTGCCACCTGGGGCCGGCCAGTCGATGTGCTGACCGACCTTCAGGCCCAACAATGCGCTGCCGACCGGCGCCAGGATCGAGATCTTGCCTTCATCGGCGTTGGCATCCTTGGGATACACCAGCGTCAGGTGGTAATCCTTGCCACTGCCCTCTTCGCGGCAATGCACACGGGAATTCATCGTCACGACATCGGCGGGCACCTCATCGTGGCCGACCACGGTGTCGGCGCGATCCAGCTCGGTTTGCAGCGCGATCACGCCCGGCGCAGCCTGGTCTTTCTCGTTCAGGTTGTCGATCAGGCGCTCCAGACGTTGCACGTCCAGACGGGTAAGGGTGATGGAAGGTGCGGTCATGATCCGGGCAGACTCCTTTCTTCTGCACACAAAAAAAGCAAAACCCCGCCAAAAAAGACGGGGTTTTCACCGGGCCTCGATGGGTTGAGGCGTGTTCCGACACTATCACAGCTCAAAAAATATACAAGTCACCCACCCCGACACCACGCAACCTCTGTGACGAGGGGATATATCCCCGATGGGTCGCGCAGCGGCCCCAGGCTTTTGAGTCTGCTGCGCAGTCTATCGGGGATAAATCCCCTCACCACAACATCCCTAGGCCAAGGATCTGCGGGCAGTAGCCTGGGCAACGATCACCCGCCGTCGCTCATCATCCGCCGAGCGCCATTCACGAATGTCTTCGACATGTCGCGCGCAGCCAAGGCAAACCTTCTGCTCATCCAGCCGGCACACGCCGGTGCACGGCGAAGGCACCGCCGGGCTGACGTTGCTGTAAAGCGGCTTGGGTGGGCGCGGGGCAACCTCGGTCACGATCAGATCTCTTCGAAGTCCAGCTTGAGGTCCGCCTGATCCTGAACACAGCGAGCCAACACTTCACCGAGCAATTCTGCGGACTTCTCGCAGCTCCACTTGCCCGACTCTTCGTCGTAGTCAAAATGGAACCCACCGGAACGCGCCGCCAGCCACAGCTGACGCAGCGGCTCCTGGCGGCTGATGATCAGCTGGCTGCCGTTATCGAACTTGATGGTCATCATGCCGGCCGTGATCTCGATATCGTCGGCATGATCCTCCAGCAACTCTTCCAACGCCTGCTGGGTGGCATCGACCAGATCGTGGAAACGCGCTTCGGACAAACTCATTGTGGCAACCTCAAAAAAATGTCTGCTCAGGCTCAAGCGCCGCAAGATACGGACGCTGCCGGCCGATTGCAAAGGATAACGACCAAGGGCCGATTGGCCCATCCAACACCGAACCCTGTGGGAGCGAGCCTGCTCGCGAAAGCGGTGTATCAGGCAGCGAGCCTGTTGAACCTGCCGCCCTCTTCGCGAGCAGGCTCGCTCCCACGGGGATTTGTGCGCATCCGGACAAGCCCCGCCGGACGGGAACCCCCTCGCATAGGCAAGCTGCCGGGTGGCCGGTATACTCCGGCGCAATTAACGCATTTTCAAGGATTTCGCCATGAAGCGCCTGATCTCTTCCCTTGCTGCGCTCGTCGCGGTTGCCTGCCTCGTTTCGGCCTGTGGTCAAAAAGGCCCGCTGTACCTGCCGGATGACGATCAGGACCCGGCCGAGCAAGCCCAGTCTTCGCAAAAGCAGCCGTCCAAAGCTCACAAGCACGACGTTTACCAATAAGGGATCGCCATGGACGCTTTTAACTACCGTGGCGGGGAGCTGTTCGCGGAAGGTGTGGCGCTGTCCGCCATCGCCGACCGTTTCGGCACGCCCACCTATGTCTACTCGCGCGCGCACATCGAAGCTCAGTATCTGGCCTACGCCGATGCCTTGGCCGGCATGCCTCACCTGGTCTGCTATGCGGTCAAGGCCAACTCCAACCTCGGCGTGCTGAATGTCCTGGCCCGTCTCGGCGCCGGCTTCGACATCGTGTCCCGTGGCGAGCTGGAACGTGTGCTGGCCGCTGGCGGCAGCGCCGACAAGATCGTGTTCTCCGGCGTCGGCAAGACCCGTGACGACATGCGTCGCGCGCTGGAAGTCGGCGTGCACTGCTTCAACGTCGAATCCACCGACGAGCTGGAGCGCCTGCAAGTGGTCGCCGCCGAGCTGGGCGTTCGTGCGCCGATCTCGCTGCGCGTGAACCCGGACGTCGACGCCGGCACCCATCCGTACATTTCCACCGGTCTCAAAGAGAACAAGTTCGGCATCGCCATTGCCGACGCCGAAGACGTGTACGTGCGTGCCGCGCACCTGCCGAACCTGGAAGTGATCGGCGTCGACTGCCACATCGGCTCGCAACTGACCACCCTGCCGCCGTTCCTCGATGCCCTCGACCGCCTGCTGGATCTGGTCGACCGCCTCGGCGATTGCGGCATCCACCTGCGCCACATCGATCTCGGTGGTGGCCTGGGCGTGCGTTATCGCGATGAAGAGCCGCCACTGGCCGGCGACTACGTCAAGGCTGTGCGCGAGCGTCTGAACGGGCGTGATCTGGCGCTGGTGTTCGAACCGGGCCGCTTCATCGTCGCCAACGCCGGTGTGCTGCTGACTCAGGTCGAGTACCTCAAGCACACCGAACACAAGGATTTCGCCATCGTCGACGCGGCGATGAACGACCTGATCCGTCCGGCGCTCTATCAGGCCTGGATGGATGTCACCGCAGTCAAACCGCGCGACACCGCAGCGCGCCCGTACGACGTGGTTGGCCCGATCTGCGAAACCGGTGATTTCCTGGCCAAGGACCGTGAACTGGCTCTGGAAGAAGGCGATCTGTTGGCCGTGCATTCGGCCGGTGCCTACGGTTTCGTCATGAGTTCCAACTACAACACTCGTGGCCGTGCCGCTGAAGTGTTGGTAGACGGTGATCAGGTATTTGAAGTGCGCCGCCGCGAAACCGTGGCCGAGCTGTTTGCCGGCGAAAGCCTGCTGCCGGAGTAACCCATGCTGCTGCGTTTTACTAAAATGCACGGCTTGGGCAATGATTTCATGGTTCTCGACCTGGTCAGCCAGCACGCGCATATTCAGCCCAAGCACGCCAAGCAATGGGGCGACCGGCACACCGGTATCGGTTTCGACCAGTTGCTGATCGTCGAAGCGCCAAGCAACCCGGACGTGGATTTTCGTTATCGGATCTTCAATTCCGATGGCTCGGAAGTCGAGCAGTGCGGCAACGGTGCGCGCTGCTTCGCACGCTTTGTGCTCGACAAGCGCCTGACCGCCAAACGGCAGATCCGCGTCGAGACCAAGGGCGGCATCATCGAGCTGGACGTGCGTAACGACGGCCAGATCGGCGTCAATATGGGCGCCCCGCGCCTGGTGCCGGCGGACATTCCGTTCGAAGCACCAGCGCAGGCTTCCAGCTACCAGCTGGAAGTCGACGGCACCACGGTCGAACTGGCCGCCGTGTCGATGGGCAACCCACACGCCGTGCTGCGCGTGCAGGACATCAACAACGCACCGGTACATGAACTGGGGCCGAAAATCGAACACCATCCGCGCTTCCCGGCGCGGGTCAATGTCGGTTTCATCCAGGTCATCGACCGTAACCGCGCGCAACTGCGCGTGTGGGAGCGCGGCGCCGGGGAAACCCAGGCCTGCGGCACCGGCGCCTGCGCCGCGGCTGTCGCGGCAATCAGCCAGGGGTGGATGGATTCGCCGCTGTTGATCGACCTGCCCGGCGGGCGTCTGTCCATTGAATGGGCAGGCCCTGGCCAACCGGTGCTGATGACCGGTCCGGCAGTGCGTGTATACGAAGGACAAGTGCGTCTTTGAGTGAGCAGAAACCATGACCGATAAGCCTCAGGTACCCGCCCGACAGTCCGACGAATCAGCGTCCGAGAGCCTGGAGGCGGCAGCGGTTGCCGCGTACCTGGAGGCTCATCCGGACTTCTTCGTCGAGCACGAAGAACTGCTGCCCGCCCTGCGCATTCCTCATCAACGCGGCGACACCGTGTCGCTGGTCGAACGACAGATGACTATCCTGCGCGACCGCAATATCGAGATGCGCCACCGCCTCTCGCAGTTGATGGACGTGGCCCGCGATAATGATCGCCTGTTCGACAAGACCCGCCGCCTGATCCTGGCGCTGATGGACGCCGCCAGCCTCGAAGACGTGGTGATCAGCGTCGAAGACAGCCTGCGCCAGGACTTCCAGGTGCCTTTTGTCAGCCTGATCCTGCTCGGCGACAACCCGGCACCGGTCGGCCGCTGGGTGACTCACGCCGACGCGCAAACCGCTATCGGCGGCTTGCTCACCGAAGGCAAAAGCGTCAGCGGCACGCTGCGTGAACATGAGCTGGACTTCCTGTTCGGCGAAGAGCAGCGCAAGCAGATCGGTTCCACCGCAGTGGTCGCCGTCAGCCATCAAGGCATCCACGGCATTCTGGCGATCGCCAGCCGCGATCCGCAGCACTACAAGAGTTCGGTCGGCACGCTGTTCCTCAGCTACATCGCCGAAGTCATGGGCCGCGTGCTGCCACGGGTCAACAGCTCCCTGCGCTCGGTACGCTGAGCATGGAACGACAACTGGACGCTTACTGCGAACACCTGCGCAGTGAGCGACAGGTGTCGCCGCACACCCTTTCGGCCTACCGCCGCGACCTCGATAAAGTCCTCGGCTGGTGCCTCAAACAGAACATCGACAGTTGGGCCGCGCTGGACATCCAGCGCCTGCGCAGCCTGATCGCCCGTCTGCATGCGCAGGGTCAGTCTTCGCGCAGCCTGGCCCGATTGCTCTCGGCGGTGCGCGGGCTCTATCACTACCTCAATCGCGAAGGCCTGTGCGACCACGACCCGGCCACTGGCCTGGCGCCGCCGAAAGGCGAACGTCGCCTGCCGAAAACCCTCGACACCGACCGTGCATTGCAACTGCTTGAAGGTGCGGTCGAGGACGACTTTCTGGCGCGGCGTGATCAGGCCATTCTGGAGCTGTTCTACTCCTCGGGCCTGCGTCTTTCCGAGCTGACCGGGCTCAACCTCGATCAGCTCGACCTTGCTGACGGCATGGTCCAGGTGCTCGGCAAGGGCAGCAAGACCCGACTGTTGCCGGTAGGCAAAAAGGCCCGCGAAGCGATCGAGCAATGGTTGCCGCTGCGCGCCATGACCAACCCGGCGGACGACGCCGTGTTCGTCAGCCAGCAAGGTCGGCGCCTCGGCCCGCGAGCGATTCAGGTGCGGGTGAAACTGGCCGGCGAACGCGAGCTTGGGCAAAACCTGCACCCGCACATGCTGCGGCATTCTTTCGCCAGCCACTTGCTGGAATCCTCGCAGGACCTGCGCGCGGTGCAGGAACTGCTCGGCCACTCGGACATCAAGACCACGCAGATCTACACCCACCTGGACTTCCAGCACCTGGCGGCGGTCTACGACAGCGCCCACCCACGGGCCAAACGCAGCAAAGGCGACGATTAATGAACATCCAGTTGATCACCTTCGACCTCGACGACACCCTGTGGGACACCGCCCCGGTGATCGTCAGCGCCGAAGCGGTATTACGCGAATGGCTGAGCGAACATGCGCCGCACCTGGGCGCGGTGCCGGTGGAGCATTTGTGGGCAATTCGCGAGCGGGTGCTGGCCAGTGAACCAGGCCTCAAGCACCGCATCAGCGCATTGCGTCGGCGGGGGCTGTTCCACGCATTGGAGGAGGCCGGGTACGCCCACCGCGAAGCCTCGGATCTGGCGGACAAGAGCTTTGAAGTGTTTCTGCATGCACGGCACCAGATCGAGGTGTTCCCCGAGGTCGAGCCGGTGCTGGAGATTCTCGCCAATCATTACTCGCTTGGCGTAGTCACCAATGGCAATGCCGATGTGCGTCGATTGGGCCTGGCGGATTACTTCAAGTTTGCGTTGTGCGCGGAAGATATCGGCATCGCCAAACCGGATGCGCGACTGTTTCATGAAGCCTTGCAGCGCGGTGGCGCCACGGCCGAAACCGCCGTGCATATCGGTGATCATCCGGGTGATGACATTGCCGGGGCGCAGCAGGCCGGGTTGCGGGCGATCTGGTTCAACCCGGCGGGTAAGGTCTGGGAAGCGGATCGTTTGCCGGATGCCGAAATCCGCAGCCTGAGCGATTTGCCGGCGGTGCTTGCGCGCTGGAATGCCACTTCCGCCTGACACAAAACCGCCTTTTTGTGGCGAGGGGATTTATCCCCGATGGGCTGCAAAGCGGCCCCAGATGCAGCAAACCCGAAAGTCCTGACACTCCACGCAATCTGACTTCACGGCTGCTGCGCAACCGATCGGGGATAAATCCCCTCGCCACAGTGACCGCAGCGGGTCGTGCATTTTCTAAAGGCATGAAAAAGCCCGCAGCGACGGCGGGCTTTTTCAGCAAGCAAGCGGCACGCCTCAGATAGGGCGGCTGCCGTACTTGTTGTCCGGCTTCTTCGGAGGATCGGCGACCACATTGGCCTCCACTTCCTGCACTTTTCCGCCGCGCGACAAGAACTCTTCCATGGCCTTGGCCAGGGCGTCGCGTTCCTTGTTCTTGGCTTCAATGCTCGGCAACTCGTCTACCGACACCGCAGCCTTGGCTTTGCCTTTGGCAGCCGGGGCCGGCGTATCGTCACCGCCATCGTCGTCAGCAACGTCTTCCGCTGCTGCTTCCAAGCCTTCCTCGGCCTCGTCTTCGTCGCCTACTTCGAGGTCGTCGTTTTCCAGATCATCGTCGCTCATGTTCTACCTCATGACTTGCGAAAAGCAGATTAGTTATAGACCAGCTTTGGCAACTGTCGAAAGTCGCCGTTAAAAAATCAGTAACCATTGGTGACCAACGGTTTACGCCCCTTCACCGTACAAGGTGGCAAGGACTTTTCGAGCACCGCCATGATCACGATGCTCGCCCAGATAAACGCCTTGCCAGGTTCCCAGAGCCAGGCGCCCCGCCGATACCGGCAAGCTGATCTGGCAGCCAAGCACGCTGGCCTTGAAGTGCGCCGGGAGGTCGTCCAGGCCTTCGTCGTTATGCTCATAGCCGTCTGTTCCTTGTGGGATCAGACGATTGAAAAATCGTTCGAAGTCGCGACGGACCGCCGGATCGGCGTTCTCGTTGATGGTCAACGACGCCGAGGTATGCTGCAGCCACAAATGCAACAGACCGACCCGGCACGCCCTGAGTTCAGGCAGGCCGGCGAGTAACTCGTCCGTTACCAGATGAAAGCCCCGGGGCCGTGCCCGCAGGGTTATCAGAGTCTGTTGCCACATACAGTTCTCCGCACGTTCGGGGCGCATTCTAGCGCGCTCAGGGAAAAAACAAAGACCCTAATATTCCCGCAATGATGTAAGCGATTGGCCGCAGAAAAACGCCCGTCGTAAACACGACCAAAGCCGTACGAAAAATCCTTTCAGCCTGTACTTCAATGACAAATCCCAGACAAAAAAATGCCCGGCAAGCCGGGCAAGTTTTTTAATGCGGGTACTTACAGGTTGTAGCCGCGTTCGTTGTGTTGTGCCAGGTCCAGACCCACTGCTTCTTCCTCCTCAGTGGCACGCAGGCCCATGACCACGTCCAGTACCTTAAGGATGATGAAGGTGACGATCGCGGTGTAGATCACCGTGAAGCCGACGCCTTTGCACTGAATCCACACTTGCGATGCGATATCGGTCACGGTGCCGAAGCCGCCCAGGGCCGGTGCGGCGAACACACCGGTGAGGATCGCGCCGAGGATACCGCCGATACCGTGCACGCCGAAGGCATCCAGGGAGTCGTCGTAACCGAGTTTGCGTTTGAGCGTAGTGGCGCAGAAGAAGCACACCACACCGGCCGCCAGGCCAATGATCAGCGAACCCATCGGGCCCACGGTACCGGCTGCCGGCGTAATTGCCACCAGACCTGCAACCACGCCCGAGGCGATGCCCAGTGCGCTAGGTTTGCCGTGGGTGATCCACTCGGCGAACATCCAGCCCAGTGCCGCGGCAGCGGTAGCGATCTGGGTGACCAGCATCGCCATGCCGGCGGTGCCGTTGGCCGCTGCGGCGGAACCTGCGTTGAAGCCGAACCAGCCGACCCACAGCATCGCCGCGCCCATCAGGGTATAACCGAGGTTGTGCGGAGCCATCGGGGTGGTCGGAAAGCCTTTGCGCTTGCCCAGTACCAGGCACGCCACCAGACCGGCGACACCAGCGTTGATGTGGACCACGGTGCCGCCCGCGAAATCGAGCACGCCCCAGTCACCCAGCAACGAACCCGGACCACTCCAGACCATGTGCGCAATCGGTGCATAGACCAGGGTGAACCAGACGCCCATGAACACTAGCATCGCGGAGAACTTCATGCGCTCGGCGAAGGCACCGACGATCAGCGCCGGGGTGATGATGGCGAAGGTCATTTGATAAGTGACGAACACCGCTTCAGGGAACAGCGCTGCCGGGCCGGTAATGCTGGCAGGCGTAACGCCCGCAAGGAAGGCCTTGGCAAAGCTGCCGACGAAGGAGTTCAGGTTGACGACGTTGGCTTCCATCCCGGTGGTGTCGAACGCCATGCTGTAGCCATAAAGGAACCACAGGATGGTGACCAGGCCAGTAATGGCAAAGCACTGCATCATCACCGAAAGAATGTTTTTCGACCGCACCATGCCGCCGTAGAACAGCGCGAGGCCCGGAATAGTCATGAACAGCACGAGGGCTGTGGAGGTCAGCATCCAGGCGGTATCGCCGGAATTGAGGACTGGAGGCGCCACCGGATCTGCCGCCATAGCCAGGCCGGGCATTACGATGGACAACAGGGCGCCTAGCCCTGCGAATTTACGCAGAGTCATATTGTTTTCTCCTGGGGCGTTGGGTTTGTGGCGGCGTTTAGATCGCGTCGGTATCGGTTTCGCCGGTACGGATGCGAATCGCCTGTTCCAGATTGACCACGAAGATCTTGCCGTCACCGATCTTGCCGGTGTTGGCAGCCTTGGTTATCGCCTCGATAACCCGATCCAGATCCTTGTCGTCGATGGCCACGTCGATTTTCACCTTGGGCAGAAAATCGACCACATACTCCGCCCCGCGATACAGCTCGGTGTGACCCTTCTGCCGGCCGAAGCCTTTGACTTCAGTAACGGTAATGCCCTGCACGCCGATTTCGGACAGCGACTCGCGCACGTCGTCCAACTTGAACGGCTTGATGATGGCAGTGACTAGCTTCATGAAACTCTCTCCCGAATTGGTGGACTTGCCCCAGGAAAACAAACCCGACTCAAGTCTAAGCGCAGTGCCTGGCTTTGTAACGCATCGTCGGCCTTAGCTGCCCGACTGACGCCAGCTAACCGCTGCTGACGAAACTCCCCGCTCCGCCTGCCGCACTGCATTCGTCACAGCGACTGCATCAGTGCATGGGTCACTACCGACTAAGCAGAAAGCTTGCCATCTCGCCAAATTCCTCTGATTTCAATCCTTTGGCCGCTGCCGCAGGCGCTTGCGCAAAAAAGCCCCGACGGTTACGCACAACAACGGTGCGTCGCCGTCCGTCCGCTTGCGCGAAAAGCGTGCACTCGTGCCTGCGTCAATGACTATAGACACTGCGTGATACACTGCCCGCCACTGTTTACAGGACACATTCCATGCTCGCGCCCAAAGACCTCCTCGACGCCCTGAGCGGCACCGCCTCCCGCCTTTTCAGCGGCGACACCCCGCTGCCGAAAGCCGAAATCGAAAGCCAGTTGAAGATGCTGCTGCAAAGCGCCTTCAGCAAACTCGACCTGGTGAGCCGGGAAGAATTCGATAGCCAGATGGTTGTCCTGGCGCGTACTCGTGCTCGCCTTGAAAGCCTTGAAGCAAAGGTGGCGGAGCTTGAAGCGAAGCTGACGCCGGCGGCCGAGTAGGACTGCAAGTCCTGCGCAGAAATACCTTCATTTTGCTGGTAGAAATTAAACCGCTCCTGCCGAGGCAAGAGCGGCTTCCGTCAGATCAATCCTCTACTACGAATTACTCCAACGGTCTCGCAGAAACTCGTACAGGCGATAAGCCCATAACGCGATCCTGACGAGGCGCCACATATGTTTAAGAAACTTAGACATATTTTGGCCCTCCTTGCGTGGGGCCAAACCGCCGATGTACTTTCCGGCGTGCGAACATCTTCGGGACTACACGTGAGTGTGTCTGCTAAGGCGGCCGGGTGTGAGTTCCCCAAAAAAACACCGGCACGGGTCTCACACCGTGTCGAGGAACATGAAATCTTTACTCCCCCGACCACACTTTGCGAACGCTCCATGAGCGGGCATCGTCAAAACAGATGGTATTGCAGCCCCTCAGAGGCAATTTAAACAAGTTTTATCAGGCCATGACCTCGTATTCGGGCATGACTGCTTCAATCCATCCAGACCGGTACTGATGGGTGAAAGTTGACTCGGGTGCTTGCCTCAACGGGCAAACATACATAGTCTCAACGGACGTGAGTGTGTCCACTAAGGATGCGCAGGTCTTGGCCTCACCAAAGCCTGCAAACTAAAAACCGTCTCCTCGAGGCGGTTTTTTTTCGCCTCGAAATTGGTTGGCCACTACCCGCAACATCCAGTGAAAATTCGCCCCCGCCATTACCCCGCCAGATCACCCTTCCCCAACTACCCTTCAAAAACCGCAGGAAGCGGCTCCCGATTCAGCTCAAGGAACGACCATGTCCCTCTCCATCGTCCACAGTCGCGCCCAGATTGGCGTGGAAGCCCCCGCTGTCACCGTCGAAGTCCATCTGGCCAACGGCCTGCCGTCGCTGACCATGGTCGGCCTGCCCGAAGCCGCAGTGAAGGAGAGCAAGGATCGGGTGCGCAGCGCGATCATCAATTCCGGTCTGCAGTTTCCGGCGCGGCGGATCACCTTGAATCTGGCGCCGGCGGATTTGCCCAAGGATGGCGGGCGGTTTGATCTGGCGATCGCCCTTGGGATTCTGTCGGCGAGTGTGCAGGTGCCGTGCCTGACGCTGGATGATGTGGAATGCCTGGGTGAGTTGGCGTTATCCGGCGCGGTGCGCCCGGTGCGCGGGGTGTTGCCGGCGGCACTGGCGGCGCGCAAGGCCGGGCGGGCACTGGTGGTGCCGCGGGCGAATGCCGAGGAGGCGTGCCTGGCCTCGGGCTTGAAGGTGTTTGCGGTAGATCATCTGCTGGAGGCGGTGGCGCATTTCAACGGGCACACGCCGGTTGAACCTTACGTGTCGGACGGTTTGATCCATGCCGCCAGACCCTATCCCGACCTCAACGAAGTCCAGGGGCAAAAGGCCGCCAAGCGGGCGCTGCTGATTGCCGCAGCGGGCGCGCATAACCTGTTGTTCAGTGGGCCTCCGGGTACCGGCAAGACGTTGCTGGCCAGCCGACTACCGGGATTGCTCCCACCGTTGTCCGAGTGCGAGGCGCTGGAGGTGGCGGCGATTCAATCGGTCGCCAGTGGCGCGCCGCTGACGCATTGGCCACAACGTCCCTTTCGTCAGCCGCACCACTCGGCATCGGGGCCGGCACTGGTCGGCGGCAGCTGTCGGATTTCGAAATAAATGCGAAATTTTCGAAATAAATGCGATTGAAAACCTGTTGATTGAGCCCAGTAAGCTTCCCGCAATTTGCGACTGCGTCCAAGCTGTTATGTGTCCGTGTAGCGTCCCTGCCAAGTGCTGCCATAAACGCCGTTGGATCGACTGGGTGCCGGAGTCCAATTGATCAATTAAATTGCAGCTTGCGAGTGTCGTTGCGCCGAATGCTTTACCGTACCAGCGAACAGGGGCGTAGCCGGGATTGGCTATGAATCTGAGTCCACCGCGGCCCAACATCGTTGGCATGCTCGCCGTAAGTGGTAGCTACGTAGGCGGGCAAATCTGTGCGTTAACCCCTCTGAGATTGCAGGTCGGCCTCAGGTCGACCTGCAATATCCGTAGGAGGGTTAGCCGGCGCTCATGACGTGGAACTGGGGAGTTGAACTGAGTGACCGCTGCCATCCAACTCACACGGAGCGTGAATAGGTATGAGTTCAGCGAATATATGCTGTGCCACTACAGTTACTGGCGAGGCAGCATTGCATGCTGGGCATAACTTGAGACCTGCGAGGTATGCACAGTGGTAACAGAGCACCAAATGCTCATTGGGGTCATGTTCACCAGTGTGTGAAAGCTCGATATGCGTTGCATCGCAATCCCAGCAGTGACCACAACGAATGGTTTTACCCGAGGCGTACTCAGGGTCGATTACATGGAGGTGCATAGGGGCATCCCTTTTGAAAAGAAAGTCTGTTTAGAGCAAGTCTTTTTCAGTGCCTCACGTGGAGGCGGGGATTACCGGAGACGGTGTCGATACTCGCTGAGCTCGGCTCCATAGGCGAATAGGGGAAGACGATAGAGGGCTGCATTTGCAGATTTGAGCATTTTGAGTAGCAGTGCGGAGATCCTAGCGTTCCTAGCGTTCCTAGCTGCTTGGTCGAGACGTAAAATAGCGAGCGCTGCCGTAAGCGCTTGCTTCTGGAGCTGGCGAAGGGTCAGGGGAGGATAGCGTCGCTCGTAGTCGCAGTAGCCTAAAAACCCACAAGGCTCCATAGAGATCCGGCGAGAAATTACTCTTAGATTTCCTGCTGCCCTTCCGAGGTCGAGCTCTCTACTACAGATTACGGTCATCGCGTAATCGAGGTAGCTAGAGCGCAATTCGTTTTCAAGGCTAATTGGAAATATTTCACCTTTTTCTAGGGTATTGCCTTCATCGCCTTCCTCTGGGGCGGTAATTTCGTCAATAACATGGTGAATGTGATCTAAGCGTACCGCTGCCTCGAGCAGTGCTATCTGGCGGGTTTCCTCCTTCTCACCCCATGACGCAGCCGGACCAACACTGTCAGTGTCCTCCTCTAAGGCTGGATTGTTGGTTTCAGGGCGGTTCATTTTTGAGCTACCTGGAAAAGTGCGAATATTTATCTACCACCGGCCCAAAATAGCTCGAAGCTCCCTGCGTTTTCAACTCCCCTACAAAATCGTTTGTAGTGACAGATGCTCCCACGCTGCTCGCACTGCCTGACAGGACTGATAAACGCTTTGGCCGTCACGATTACTAGGGGCCTGCTATGACGGAGTGCGGCATCGCCAGGCACTCCCTTCCGCGTGAGCGGAAACTAATTGTCATGCGTTACCGCTCAGGCTTACTCAGAGGGCTTGATGCCTCGCCCATTGGGATACGACCGCTAAGCTTACCCACATTTGCTGATCCAGAAATTCAGCAATCTGCCCTAGGTCCATCGTCAATCAATAGGAAGGGATCATCTCTCAATTAGCGCCGTCACAAATGTAGAAGACCTTTTACCAACCTGGGCCGCTACTCTCGTAATCTACTTTAGAATTATTTTTTATTTAGTGATGCTAACCAACTGGTTATTAGGGCAGCCCCACCTAATACGACTGCCGCCCCGAACTGCTCAGTTGATTTCTTACCAAACTCCGCAATTTTATCCGAACATGAAGTACAGAATTCATCATCATACAAATCACCCCCTCTTGCATAATCTCTACATCCAGGGGCACGACACACGTAAATATTCCTATGACAGCTAATGCACTCACACTTATCTCGGCGGAGATTATTCATTTCGGCAACATCCGGCGTCATAACCTCCTCGCAGAAAGGACATTTCCCTTTGTCTTTAAAGCTCGCCAATCTAAATTCTCCCAATCTCTGTGGTTATTATGCAAGTCAAGAGTAGCAGAACCATTTTAGAACCTTGAGATAGATGCGACAACACTCATTGGCTGAAATCGTTCGATTAGGTTTACCATCGCTGACATAAGCTTATAATCGTAGATCGAAGTCGGACTGTAAGTCTTGCTAGGCAAGTTATCTTTAAGAACTCCGCCCTAATATTGCTCGGATCATTTCCTCATGATCACCTGAAAATGAATCCGGCCGCTTGCGCCCACCAATAATATAATCCGGGATAGCTTTCGGCATCGGAACAGCTTCTTTCGGAAGTCTCTCGAGCATCTCATGAACTTTTGTCTTTAGCTTTCCAAACCCTACAACTTCGGCGTAAGACATCATCATCACAAGCATGATCCTATGCAAATCAAAGATAAATTGGCGCTTATTTTTCTGACGAACAAGATTAAAAAACTCCAAAGTTCCCGCCTGCTTATAATCCGGAACAGATTTATAGGCTGCAAAGTCTTCCATTACAACACGTTGCCGGTATATCACTAACATCCTGCTATAGTCCCTTACTACTGAAAGCAAATCCTCCTCAACCGGAGGAAGCTTTGTAAAGAACCATTCCGGACGTAGTCGTGATGGCATAAAAAACTGGAAGTCAATTCCTGATAGAAATGACATCGTGTCTACCACCATTGATTTCTGCTCGGGTCGAGAAAAAAAGGCTTGTGCAATCACGGCTCTTTGTTCTTTTGAGAGGCTTACCATGTAGTTCTCTCCAAGCTGCAATTCGATAAACTCGTAAAGATTTTCCGGACCGAGTTCCAGATCAACCTCTTCCACACCCGACCTAGACCATCCAGCTTCATTATTTTCCATTACGAACGGGTTGAGATTAAATTCTGCGTATAAAGCTGACCGACATGGAGACCCTGCTAATGCGGCAAAAAACTCTCGAAGCGAGTTCTGATCATGATGATAGACTGCAGTTTCAATGAATTCACCAATGACTCGTTTAAACATTAACGAACAGAGCCCGCCGGTATGTACTACGGCCATATTTAGGAAACGCAAGATAGCATCCATTGCTCTACGCGTTTTAAGCTCAAGGTCGCTATGGGTTAGCACCTGAATACATTCAGCTACATTTTCGAGAAACTGTACCGCATTGAAGAACGCATCATCAGCGCGAATTTTGTCTAAGCAGTTCGAGTAGAAAAAATATTGAAGACCGTATGGATCCTTAGAGCAAACATAGTCGTTCAGGTAAGACTCAACATGCTGCAAGTCTTCCAAACTCAACGTCGACGCTACTGCTATAAGCTCTTTTTCACGTATATCGCGCCAGTTTCCTATAGAGATTTCTGGACTACGCCTCCGTCTTTGTAGAATAAAGACTGGAGTCAGCTTTAGCAGTTCCGTTTCGCTGAGCGCGCCCTCCGAAAATACTGCCCCCCAGACCTTGGTATATTTTTCGCAATTTACAACCGAGCCGGCAATATTGAAATTGATCGAATGCCCGTGTGAGTATGGCTTACCGTTGTTTCCTGTCGCAGGCTGCTCCCAAGCCGGAAAAGCCGAAAGAATTTGATTTCCCCGTAGCTGAATTCGCAGCTTCATCGCCTTGAAAGTATCATCGATAAGTGCATACCCATAGAGCACCCCTGCTGGATTCTCTGCTGTAGGATAAGTAGAGTCTTCTCGATCTAAGTTCTCGAACGCTTCAGAGAGAG
This sequence comes from Pseudomonas sp. AD21, assembly GCF_002878485.1. NCBI lineage: Bacteria > Pseudomonadati > Pseudomonadota > Gammaproteobacteria > Pseudomonadales > Pseudomonadaceae > Pseudomonas > Pseudomonas sp. AD21. The sequence goes on along the minus strand of NZ_NQYG01000006.1, from coordinate 31,108 downwards.
CGCTGATGATGTCGTCCTCTGTAAAACCGCAAGGATAAAGCGTCTTCCAAAGATACCCGGACTTGTAGTGGACATCGGGCTTCATAGTTATGCTAGCAGCACCGCCGGTGAACATCTGACGAGGAATTTTCAACGTAATGACGCCATTCTGAAGTTCTCTCGCGTAGAACCAGTCGTCATGTTGATCTGCGTCATACTCCAGGAGATGCACGATACTTTCGTGATGTTTTAAGAACTCTTCCCAGCCATCCCAAGTATGGAGCCCCCCAGCCAGAGCCTTGTCAGTACTACGCACACCTTGTTTAGTGATAGGCCGAATAATAATTTCGCCAATCAGGATGTGCGTAAGACCTTCCTTTGTAAGTTCATAAGCGCCATCTTTTCCGAAGCGGATTGGAAATTCCCTAGGCATCGCGGTCCCTTAATTTTTCTGTCAATTATGTCCTTTCGTGAGCCAGAACGCATTTTGGAATTGTAGGCTTTCGAAATTTATTCAAATTTATTCGAAATAAACGCGATTGGCTCGATCTACCTAATGCTCTTAAGTGCTGCCCGACGAACCCTGTCGAACCACGATGATTAGTCAACTTTCGGGGACATGTTCGTATAGCTTCTCAGTCGGTCTTTCTGTTGGTAAATCCGGCTACGACCAACCCCATCATGAAAGCACCTAGGAATGCCTCAGTCCCGCATATCATCCGTAGAAGAGTTGTCTTTGGTAGGATGTCCCCATATCCCAAAGTTGTGAAGGTCACCATAGAAAAGTATATATAGTCAAAGAACGATTCCGGTGGTGGGTTTGCTTGTATTTGATCCTGTAAAGCGTGATACAGAAATGCGTAGATCAAAATAAAGAACGATGAGGAAAGGGAAAGCCGATGAAGCTTTACCCCATGCCCCCAAAGGGCCCAGTCTAAAATCGAATAAAACCACTGTAACTTGTGCTCAGCATAGATAGCTAGATATTTAGGCCTTCCAAGGTATTTAGCCATGTATCTGGCCTTTTTTACCAGCACCTTACTTCCACCCATCGCTTTGAAATTTTTAGCAATAGTTAGCCAGCTACCAGGGTTACCTCGCGGATACAAGTCTGAATATTTGTAATAACGTTTCGCGTTGAATAGATTTCGTCGATGCGCCAACTGCTCTTGATAGAGGTAATGCGCAGCGAATTTTTTTTGCCCTGCCGCGTTATAGGAATTCTTCAATAGCCTATAAGCATCTTCATTCCATATTTCATTTTTCTCAGGGCTATATGATATAAGGTCCTTCAAATCGCAGTTATCAATGAAAGGCAATACTCGGCACCTTGTAAATGACAACCTGAAAAATGTGGAATTCGTTGCGTAAAAATTCCCAACATCACACTTCGCGAAGTGAAAATCTTGTATTTTTGAATTCAATATCCTCGTAGTATCAAACTTACAGTATTTGAACTTATAAAATGCTTGCTCAGTATTTTCAATGGTGAGATTCACTAAGCTAGAACAGCTAATTATTTTAAAGCTTCCGTAAATATTTCCTGTGATACTGAGCCCATCTAGGTCAGCAAAATCCAAATTCATCTCAGATAGGTCGGTATGAGCTGGGACTGTCACCTCTCCCAGCTTAAGTAACTCTGGGCCTCGCCAAATCGAGGTGCGAGTATTAGGCCGGACATTCCTCCAGCCGCCCATCGAAAAGCGATCAGTGTGACCGAGGCTTGCACGAGTCAAATCTACAGGCAACTTCTTACCCGTTCTTATTTTTATCCACTCAAAATAAGGGGTAAAGTTGGAAATATTTTCGTTTTTTTCGTGATGACTCTCTCGGGAGAAATTCCATTGAGCGCTTGATGCATCAGCTTTGCTGATACAAAAATATTGAGGCGCTCGATATGATGTTGTCTTTTTTATTACAACATGCTCCCCTTCACCATTGAAGAAGTCTCCAAGACGCAAGCATAGCATTATCTCGTATTCAGAGATTCCTATGGTTGCCAACCACACTTCGAAGTCCAGCAATGTTTTTCTGAAATATCCAAATAGCATCGGCAGATCATTTTTTGCACGCCACTCGTTAAACTTAGCTGGTGTTAATTGCCAAAGCTCGGCGGCACTAATGTAATTTTTCATGCTTACCTAAACATTGATTACGTTAAACCCGCTGCCCCTGCGTTACAGAGCTACTCGCAGATGTATTTGCAGGAAGCGCCGCATTGATGAGCTCCTCCAAAGCTTCTACCAACTTCGTCACTGCTGGTTCGCACCCTGGCGCAACTCGAAGCAGCTCGTCCAACTTTCGCCCCAAGCTCGCGGTACCGGTTGAGTACTCACGCGGATCGTCTTTAATTTGCAGAAATGTGCATATTTTATGCAGATTTTTGCCGACACTATTCATCTGTCCCCGCTCGTAACGAGAGATCTGAGAATGGTGAACACCGACCGCACGGCCAAGATCTACGAGCGTTAGACCCCGACCCAAGCGAGCTTGGCGGATCTGCGCCCCAACAAGGGTGACATCGGATGAGGAGTTGAATTTTTTTCCCATAATGTGCAAAATATTTGCATATATTTTCACAGAAGGCGAGCAGAATGGCGGTCTACGTGGATTCAGAAGAAATCCTGTGGCGGGGCAAGCTCTGGTGCCATCTGGCAGCGGATACTCTGGATGAACTTCACTCGTTCGCCTCTCGACTAGGCCTGCGCAAAAGCTGGTTCCAATCCAAGGGTTACCCGCACTACGATGTGACCGTTTCGGTGCGTGAACGCGCGCTGAGAATGGGAGCAATCGACGCCGATCGCGAGACAATCGTCGGTCGCTGCAAGCAGCTGAAGATGGAACTACGTCAGCAAGTGCTAAGACAGCAGGTGCTGGCACTCGCCTGAAATAGCTTAAATAGATCAAGGAGGATTGATGGCGCCAGTACCTCAACCGCGTCCGATGGCACTTACCGTAGCCAAGTACATGCTCAAAGCGCGGGAGAGCATGCGCTTCGAGGACGATGCCGATAGCCTTCAATACATTCGCTTTGGATACTTCGGCGAGATTGGTGGCTTACTTTCCTCCGTGAAAAAAGCAGGTCGTGACCGCTTGCAGGCCGCACAGAACGACTTGGCCGCAGAAGAACTGGGCGACGCGCTGTGGTACTTGACCATTGCGGCGCACCTTCTGAAAATCCCCGCCGACGCTCTAGGGGAGCACTGCATCCTTGTCCTTCGCGATGAATTCGGCGAAAGCAAGAAAGCTCCCGCGCCGCCGATTACGTTCCGTCAGATAGACGGTCTTATCGAAACACAGCGCGATGAGGATACAATCCCCCGCCCAACGCAGCTGGGTAAGCTCGCGCTAAGCGCCGGCGTGCTGGCTGAAATGTCGCATGCCAGCTTAGTAAGCATGGCGCCACCCAAGCGCGAGGCTTATTTCGGACAGTTGTTGTCGGAGCTCGCCAAGACCTGCTCCAGCTTCAACCTAAACCTTGAAGATGTGGCCTTGGGAAACCTGGAAAAAACGGCCAGTCGCTGGCCAAGTGACCAGAAGCGTGAATTTCCACTTTTCGATGAAGGCTTTCCGGAGCATGAGCAGTTCGAGCGCGAATTCACTATCGAATTCATTGAACGCGGCGAAGGCCAGAACAAGCATGTGGTTCAGCGCCTGAATGGCGTCTATATCGGTGACCGCCTTACAGACAACAGCAACGAGCCTGACGACTATCGCTTCCACGATGTCTTCCATTTGGCTTATGTGGCGTATCTGGGTTGGTCACCAGTGTTGCGAGCACTGCTCAAGCGCAAACGGAAATCCGACCCCGCCAAGGATGAGAACGACGATGGCGCTCGCGCAGCGATCATTGAAGAAGGCATCGCCACTTGGATTTTCGATCACGCGAAAAAATATGACTACTACGCAGCAACTCAGCCTGGACGGCTCGACTACGGCCTACTCAAGCAGATCCAAGGGATGGTTCGGGGTTACGAGGTTGAGCGATGCAAGCTTTGGCAGTGGGAGCTTGCCATCATCGAAGGTTTCAGAATGTTCCGCGAACTGCGCGAGCATCGAGGAGGCTCGGTGGTAGTCAACATTACTGAAGGGACGCTGACTTTTCACAAGCCCCCCAAAGAGGCCTACACCCAATGACCCCTACATCCTTCGTAAAGGCCTTGTCTGAATTCAGTCTCGACAATGTGTTCAACCCGTACGCAGACACCTGCCCTGTGCATGATCGCGCGGGCGCTGCCGCCTCTCGTCGCAAAAACCTGAAAACCTATCTTCAGGCTGTATTCGATCTAGGCACCGACACCATCTGGATGGGTCGTGATCTGGGATATCGCGGCGGACGTCGGACCGGCCTGGCCCTAACCGACGAATTCCACCTTTGCGAAATGACACGCGTGTACCCAGGGTGTGAGTCACAACAGGCAACTCGAGGGCCAGCAATCGCCGAACGGACCGCTGCAGAGATCTGGGCCATCCTGAAAGCCATCGATATTCCTCCCCTTCTGTGGAATGTGTTCCCATTTCATCCACATGAACCAGGCAACCCATTCACCAACCGCAAATTCAGCGCAAAAGAACTGGCTTTGGTGGATGAGCTTAATAGCGAGCTTTTCAGCTGGCTTAGAATCAGGAAGATTATCGCCATTGGCCAGGACGCCGCGCACTATGCGTCGCGCTTCGGCCTGCCCATAGAAACCATTCGCCATCCGAGCTACGGGGGAGTCCGAGACTTCCGCGCAGGGATGGCCAAACTTTACGATCTGCACCCTCAGTTTTCCCAGGAAAGTCGCCAGGCTTCGCTGCTCTGACGGTTGCCTTCAACCAGGTAGAGCAGCCAAGAGATCTTTGGTGACACTCACCTTGCCAAAGGTCTCCGTATCCAAATACGCATGCGTTGCGATACAGGTAAGCACTCCACACTCATATTTGGATTCCTTGCCTACAAACGAGTGAAGCTGACTCAACCCGACAAGGTTGCCCAGCGCACGCTGGCAGTACCACTGAGAGCGGTAGATCGCAGTCAGATCCAGCTTGCCATCTGTAATTTTGAAGCTCAGATGACTCAAGCAAGGGACGTTGAGGGGTTTTGCATCTCGAGATGGGTCGAACACCGGTAATTCATAGCCATGTCCGTCGAGTGGCGGTGCCAGGTCAATATCGGGATCACTGACCCCCAGCTCGAACGCCGATTGGTACTTGGTACCGTTGTGCGTTTGAAGCAGACGCTCAATCAGGTCGTCCAACGGATTGATGGTCCCTGTCCCGTTTCGACTCGGACGACTCATCATGCGCTGAGCATAGGTACCCCATGAACTGCGCTTTTTGCCCTTGACCAGCAACGCCAAGTAATTTGTGTATAGCTCAGGGCGAGAAAATCGTCGGGCCAACCCATTGGGGAAAATGGTGCCCGCCACGGTCTCGACACTCAGGTCCCCACGACTGCTGCGCAACACCGCATCCACAGCCTTGATGATTTTCAGATCATCCTTGCCCAGCTTCTGAGGAGCGCTGATTTCCAGGATCAAATTCCGATCCTTGCGCTGCTTGCATCCCGCCAAATGTCGCGCCGCAGCCACCCAAGCCTGCCCCAAACTTTCAGATGCGATCAGTTTTGCCATTCTCTACTCCAAAAGCACATTCGGCATGCGCGCTTACATAGGCGCCTGAAATCCAGGCGTGTCCGTCTACACCCCACTGGGGGCCCCAGCTATTGCGCACGTAGAACCATGGCGCACTATTTCCATCTTCATGCCCCACGCCAATAGCGACTACCGCATGGAGAAGTCCTGGCATGACCTGATCACCGAAAGCCACCAGGCCCCCTTCAGGCTTGAAGAATTTGGGCGTTACCCGCAGACCCAATCCGATCGGCTGACCGGCGCTTATAAAACAGGCGATATCGGTAGGGTCAGCTGATACGCACTGCAATAAGTCACCGTAATGCTGAAGTCCCGAGGGCAGATCGGGAATTGGGAGCGAAGGCTCTTCAGAGCAGTAGGGGAACGCGGCTTCCTCAGGCTGACCGACACGAGATGCCTCTCGCATCGCATCGAAAGTGATTCCGCCGCCCGGCGCCCACCCCGGCGTTAAAATGGCGGCCGCCCGATAAAGGTATTCAGGGCTCAAATCGGCGGGAGATTTCGGTCGATTCAGATCCGATAATGCAAATGCCAGGCAGGTCGGACGTCGCCCCTGAGGCCTTGCTGGCGAGCCATAGCCATCGAGCAACACCTTAGGGACGATCACGCTAGCCCACCCTTGAGCAACTGCTTACGCGAGTGCGGCGTCAGCCCGAGATTCAACGGCTCAAACTTGGCGCTTGATCTGAATGTATCAGTGGCTGGGCTCGAGGCATCCCATGGCGCGCGCTCCGAGAGCCGCACGCTTACGGGCTCGGAATCGCTGGTCCTTCCGCCAGTGAGGAGGTAGTCCATCATCTCAGTACCGCCGAAAACCGGCGACTTACCCACTGAAGGCGTCGAAGATACGGTCAAAGGCTCCAGCTGAAATCCCTGCGCCTTTAACTCTTCGGAATCGGCTTCCCAGAGATATCCTGACGGTGCACGGCTTGGCAATCGAACAACCAGCTGGTCATCCGGTCGAGGCTCAAGGATTGAAGTTCGATCATCGCTGTCGAGCAGCCACACCTCTTTGCGGGTATCCACCAACCGGTCGCCGAGCAGCGCTTTTTTGATCATCGCAGGCTTGGTCCGCAACATTTCCCGGACTTGATCAGCGCTCATGACGCCATGCCGGTTGAGCGACCATGCCGCCGCTTCGTAACTGACCCCCATGCGTAACGCCAGTTGATAAAGGACGTCAGGCCGGAACAGCGCTTGCTTGGTCCATTGCTTGCGCCGCATGATTTTGACGATCAGTTTGCGAGGCACCAGCAGGTTGTACCCGAACTGATCCGCTTCCTGCTCGACGAGGGCAGCCTGAGAACCGTAATAGATTTTCTCGTCGGCGCTGCTGCCGTGGCCCATGAAAAAATGACCCAGCTCGTGGGCACAGGTCATATGAACCAAGCCTGCTGGGCGATCCACATTGACCAATATTCCAGGCGTTTCATCACCCAGAAACGCCCCGAGCAGCTTTTCCATGGGGCGCAACATAACCATCACCCCAGAATCAGCAGCTATCTGGAAGGGGTCTATTCGCGTGTATCCGTCCTGCTCGATGCGGGCCATCGCACCGCTCTCATCGATGACCTCGACCGCACGCTGTGCGGCTCGCAAAACAACATCGCGGAAGCCCATTCACTGTCCCTTGTGCTTGAGAAACTCGGCGAAGCGAGCTACCTCATCAATATCCTGCTGCGAAAGTCCATTTACTGCTCTGGCCAGAAACGCGAGCTGGGTGGGGCCGGAAGGCGCTGGGTCTCTTCCGGTCATCAGGTACTCCATAGACTTGCGATAGAGCTTGGCGAGCTTGCTCAGCTCCGTCGCCTCCACCTTTCGGTTGCCCGACTCGATGTTGGTCACCGCCGGACGAGAGACCCCGAGCGCATGAGCCACCTCATCTTGGGAAAGCCCCACATACTCCCGAGCATCTCGCAGGCGCTCAGCCAGGCGTAACCTGTCCTGATCCTCCACCGAGGAACTATGCATGGGCCTTTTCCTTCAGGTGCTTAAGGATTCCCGACGTGACCAGCTTGACGAACTGTTCTTTGGTTTCGTAGCCGCCGTTACGGATCACGACATCCACCGGGATTTTGACTTTCAACATTTTCCCGATATCAACCAGCGCCTCGATAGCCATGACCGATTCCATCGGCGCACCCAAGTCATCAACCGACAGCGGGTCATCAACGATTTCGAGCGCACGCTTATCCCAGAACTGGCCAAGGTGTTTCTCAATGTCGTCTTTCATTTCGATGGTTCCGAGGTAAGAAAATCGTACATTACATGTTTGAATTTAAGTCGATACCGTAGAAATTGCAACGTCTACCGATGCATCAATCTCTGGAGTCAGCTCCCAGCACGGTACCTCACCTTGTTAAACAGCAAAGCAGACGCGAAACCCGTCGAATGAAACCCACTGAACGCCATTACCGAAGTTCAGACGCCCAACCACCTCCGTATTGCCGGTATAACCCTCAGCCTTAAGAGCCCGTGCAACTTCAGACGCTCGGTCGTGGATCAGGTCCTGAAGGCCATGAATTCGTTGTCGCTCTAACTCAGCGTCTGTCACCGCCTGAGCGGAAATCCCATTGCCTGAATACCCGCCTCCCAGAGGAAAAAGAAGCAATCCGTCCGATAGCGGGGTGATGAGATTGATACCGGCGGCCCTCAGCATTTTCCTGTCTTCATCGGTGTAACGTTGACTGAGAGACATGCTACTGCCCTGCATCTTTGCTGCCTGCGTGAGGTGCGGCCAGTTTGCATGCAGCGTTTCAATAACCGAACTGTCCGACCAGGCACCGTGCTGATAGATGCCCACCGCATGGAATGCATCATCAGTGGGAAAACCGAATACCACTGGACCTGTGCGCTCGACGAAGCTCTTGTTATTTGCGTGCTGCGCCTGCCCAAGATGGAAGTGGTAAATACCCCAATCCAGTAGCAGCCCATCCTTGCCTTTGAAGTCTTCAATTTTCAGGCTCAGATGCGGCGACAGGTCTTCACCGGTTTCTATTTTAACTTTGAGCTCTGCCCAACCTGCTTCGTGTTCAAGTGGGCAGGCGAAGGCATTAGCTAAATGCACGGCCCTGGGCCTTGGTTCGACTCTGCGTGTTCTGGCATGGAAAAACAGCGCTGCCAATTCCTCAGTCTTCGCAGAAGCAAGTTCCATCGCCCAGTGCTCTTCCATGATCCGCCGCATCTCAACGATCCAGTCCGCCTCAAAATCCGTTTTCAACAGCACCAATTCACCCTCTGATCATTGGCAAATGGCTTGCGCCGAGCAGGGTTCTCGACTGCGACCAAGCGTATTAATATCACATTGGCATCACGGTTGCGTAACCGCGCAAACCATACGCTTGCGACGCAGCAAGCACCTGAAATCAGAGAGCAAAATGAAACAGCAGGCAAGATTTAAGCGGATTAACGGCCGCAAAAGATACAAAGAAATCGCCTTCCGCGCAGTAAAAGTTCTTTCAAGCGTGGGCACACTAGGTGTAATCGTCGCAACGTCCTACAGCTTTCTTATTAGTGACACCAAGCTCGTTTATGAAAAGCCGTACGGACGCTCTTACGTTTTTTCATTAATCAATGATTCGCCCGCTGACATCATCGTTGAGAAATTCAAAATTTCTTATCCCGATCAGCCAGTGATCGCGAAAACCACCAAAGACATTTACGTATTGCCCAAGGACGGCGGGCTGGAAATGCCTGGGGGAAATATCAGCACGGTTCCAATCGTCGAATTCCATGAACTGGATGGCGAAACAATTTCTGCTAAGGACACTCATAAATTCAGGCTTCCGCCCCTCAATAGCCGGGACTATCTGCAGTTGGAAGCCGCCATCTTTGAAATTACGTACGAGGTAACACCTAAAAACAAACTGCTCAGCTACATCGATAAAACACTAAAATTTTTAGCACTAAGAAACGAAGAAGAGTCTTTACGCTACATAGTGGTCGAAAACTACTGGATCCCGACGCGCTCCAAATCTCCCTATGAAGCCATCCGCATCGCTTGCCGAGATAACGACATGCTTTCCAGAGGCGATCTGTGCACACGGTAATCTAGCAACTCACTGCCTACTTACGCACCCATCTCTATCAATTATAAGAGCATTTACCTCTACTCCGTATTTAGACGGCAAAAATGAACGCAGCACATCGGCGAGAGCTTGTTCATTTTCACAACCCTTCAGGCTCTCATGCGGCAAACGTCTATTGAACAGCAGTGCGTCAGCTTCGAGTTTATTAAAAACACTCCGGAAATAACGATTCAGAAACTTTCTGTCCGCATCTCTGGCCATGATCTCTCACTATTTTTTTGTAAGGCAGAAGGGGGCGACTACCCTCCACCTTCCTCTGCCTGGTAATGCCTCGTGCCCATCGGAAACTCATCAAGGCTCAGTAGCGAGCGATAGTGCGAGCCAGATGCGTCGCCACGATCGCCAAGGTGTTCGCGAGCTGCATAGCCGGTGTGGGATTCAGCACGAGGTGATACTGAGACTCCAGCTTAACCAGCTTACGCAGCAGATAGCGCTCCTCCTTAGGTGACACATCGGAATGGCGTAACCGCGCCTCGATAGCCGAACGGTAGCCCCGGTACTCGTTCAGGAGCTGGTCGCGCTTGAGCGCCGTGGTGAACGGCAGGCATGCGTAGATGGAGGAGGAAATGAAGCATGACAGCACGGCATTCTCTTGACTTAGATGGCCCTGCATCCAGAGCGCAAGAAGGGGCATCAAAATGAACAACGGCAGAAGAAAGTACTTGTAGACACCCGCTGTGGCAGGCGCGGACCAGAAGCTTGGGCCGTACTTCGGCTTTTTCATCACGACTTACTCCATGTGGTTGATCTCCCGACATGAATAGCATCTCTGCTCAGCGGTCGCACCTGAAAACCATGCAGTTCCTACATCGCCGTCGATCTTGGGATTTTTGATGAGCAGGATTGGCTCTGCCACTCACCGGCGGCTACGAGAGAGCCATCGACCGGAGCGAGAAGCTCCTTTCGCAAGCCCGTCATCCAAGGTCTCGTAATTGGCTCTCTCAAACGCCATCGCTCTCAACCCCCGAAACAGGGCACCTCCGCTTAGAAGCGTTCCGAGTAGAGAGGTATGAACATCGACAACGGTCCAATGACTGAGCCATCGCGCAGCATGCTTACTCCGCTGTAGAGGTCCTTGATGGGATCGACCTCTGGCAGACCATCCAACAAATACCGATCACCTCGAGCCACATTCACCAGGTGCTTAAAGACTGAAAGCTCGATGCCCACGAATGTCCCTGAGTGAACGCCTAACCTGAAAGGGTCCCAACTGCGATGCTTAATCTGCATGCTTTTGAGGTCAATTAACGGCTCGTCGGTATCTTTTGCGTAGTAGCCACCTACGAAGTACCGGTTAAGGTCTGCGAAGGCGAACTGCCAAATTGTCACTGGAATACTGCTCTGCTGCTCCAAGCGCCGCGATCGCCGAATGGCAAAAGCCAAGTGTGGTTGGTCGATCTTCATCAGCGCATCACCATAGTGGCTGGCGATGACCCGTCCGGAGAGACGGAACGCGGTGTCTCCCGATATTGGTTCCTGGCCCTCTGTGCTTGGGTCTTCTGCATACAGCTTGGTCTGAACCTTGGGCTTAGATTCGGTTGCAAACCGGGTGGCCACGATATGGCCTTTCACCCTGACGGCCTGGCCCTCGGCGTCCAACACCCGAACCCGCGTGAACTGATTCCGCCAACGCTCAAACTCCTCCGTATTAAAACCCACCGAGGTGTAGCGCCCCTTCGCCTCCGCAAGTACAACAGAGCCCGCTCCATCGCTGCATAGATAATCAGGGATATCCCCTGGTACGGCACGCTCTACGGTAAATCCTTGGAAGTTCTCGCAGAGGTCGTCGATCAAGCTATCCAAATGCGCGAAGTACTTAATTCCCAGATGCTCATGCAGAAACCAGCGACAGAATGCCTGCCCCATCTCGCTGGACTTGCTCCGCTTGGCATTGGTTGATGCGCCCACACCGTCACCTTGAAATCGGAACTCGTCGTCTGGCATCAAGAATCTCATGTGCTCAAACTGAGCAGGATCCGGAAACGGAGGCTGAGTGCCGTAGGTGTCGAGGTAGAAGTGGTGATAAAGACCAGCAAGGTCCAGATCGATGACCGTTTTCGCCTTCTCTTTGGTAGCTCCCTGGAGCGTAGGAGGGATTGGCTTGTATTTGTTGAGTGCCAGATACAGTTTTTTTTTCATGAAACCCTCTCGATTCCGTCTTTCTACTCTACCGCGCTTGGTGCAGCGCTAAGCGCCGACTGCCCACTCGACACTCGCGCTGTCAAAAAACACAACATCTATCTCCCCGAGACGATCTCTGAGGGCTCTGAATGCGGTCTCACAGAACTGCTGGTTGCCCAGATATACCGAGCACGCAACCCGAGTCACATTCGCTTGCGATAGCCGTTGAAGTAAGTGCGCTTCCTGCTCGCCCATGTACGGATAATCACGATTATGTGACTTTGTGTACATGGCCGTTAGCAGTTCAATAACTGCTATTTGGCACACCTGACTCCTTGAAAAAATGCCGAGCCAGGCATCGGGGCTCTTGGCTGCGAAATCGCACTCCACGTGGCCCCACTGGCTCGACGCGCAATTATGGTTGCCGTGGGTAAGCCGACTGTCACAGTTGATTTGAGGGAGCTCACAACCCGACGGAAAGCCGGCGCCAATTTTCATCGCACCAAACACAACGACTAGATACACTGGCGCTGGCAAGTGATGGCAAACAAGTAGCACATCGGCGGTGTCGATGAAGCGTGGAATGGGTTGAACTGCAAGTCAGGAGAGAATGGTCGGTGACCAAAGCAGTGACGCGTTGCAATTTTGCATACCAAAGGCCTGACCTCAGGAATCCTGATAGCAAAACTCAAAACTGGGTAGGCGACTACCTCGTCTGGTGGTACGGCCCCGTGATGCGTAATAACAGGGCGATGTCCATCCCCCTTGCGGCCGTACTGTTCCGCGAACTGAAGGATAATGTCCCTGGTGAGTTTAAGGTGGCCCACGTTCCCTTCACCAGCCTTCCCCATTACAGAGTCGGTACAATCTGGCGCAATGGTCACTGCATATCAGACACCGAGCTCGACACGGCAAGGCTAACGGTAAACTTCAACGCATCAAGACGGCGGATTACCTCACGCAGAGGGCTCATCGCCGCGGATCAAGGACAACTTTTCTCAGATTACGAGTATCCGTTACTCAAGGGAAACGACGATGCCTGCAAGCTTCTCGACTTCTCGTTGGGTGATGATAAAAATCTACTGATCCCTTGCACAGAGTACTTCGTACGTGCCTATGCCAGAAACATGGAGATCTGCAGGGCCCTTGCTAATTTACGCTGGGACGATGTGTTTAACGTTCTTTATCAAAACCCGAAAGCAGAGCGTAATCTACCCGTTTGGCTAGTTCGCCCGGGCCCGAGAATGCGCTTCTTCGACGCAGTGTTCCTGGCTCACATTCTCTATGACCCATACACGGCTAGCGTTGTAAAAAGGGTGAATTCGCAATTCATGTCTCAAGCACCTGGCAAGCCCATGCTCCTCAAATGCGAACCATGGTTCGAAGGGCATGGTGAGATCCTCGGTCGGGGCAAATGGCTGAATGACGGGAAAACTTTTCTGTGCTTGGACCTGATGGGAACAAGCATGCCCAAAGGTCCAGAAGTTGAATTTCAAAAACTGAAGTTCGACAGTAGCGAAGGCTTGGATGGCCTAGGAAGAATCGTGCTGCCGCGTCCGATCAAAAGCGCTGCCCTCGAGGAGTTCCTCCAAGAACGCTCTACGATTGAGCCCGATCGACATGCCGAAATCTACGAGGCGAAAGCCGCGCCTTTCAAAGTGCTTGGCGAAAAACGGCCAGTGAAGAAATCAAAATCTGTCGTGAAAGCCAATAAAAGCCCACTTGGCCCAGCGCCACCTGAGGCAGAAGGAGTTTCTGCAGGTACTGGCACCGGAGGTGGGAAGAACGTCGGCAAGCTTGAGACCGTGTCGGATGCAGAGTATGAGACAGCACCTGACGTGGCGCTGGAAACACAAGGCTTTTTCATGGACATCTGGAATGCACTCAAATCAATCGCCGCTGCCAATCCGGAAAAGATCCTTCGCGTTGACTGGTACACGCCCGTGGCACGATTCAGCAGTAAGCCGCCACTCGGTGTCGTTGAGCTCGTGGTCGAAAACGAAGAGGATCTTCCATCAGATGTGCGCTCCTGGCTGTATCTCGACCGAAGTGCCGGACTGCGACGGGGAATATTGATCGTCCGCATCAAGACGACCAAGGGTAATTTCTTTTGCTTCGAGGTTCAGCGGAAGGACGGAAAAAAAGGTGAAATCCCTCCGGGATCTGCAGGATTGTTGATGACGTTCAGCGGAAATGAAGAGGCATTCAAGCATTTCGTCAACGAGCTATGCAGAAGGATTCCCGGCTACAGAGGGGTGTTCAGCAAACTCAAGACACTGTACCCAGAAGAATACGTCACGTTTAACCATGGCAAACATGACAAGGAAATTCTTTACCGGAACATCCTCATCAACAAATTCGGTGAGCTTGATCTAGCGCTTGCCTGATCGTGGAGCTATACCGATTCCCTAGAGAAGCGTCCCGCTGTAGCCGGCGAGATGAACTAGGCTTCCGGAAGCTCTTTACAAGGACGACCGTCATGACTGACTACTCAAACTGCAAGATCCCCACGGCTGATGCTCTGACACTGCTCCTGCACAACCAGCACGCCCTAGGCGCAGCGATCGAAGAAATCACCAAGTGGCTTTCAGAGAATGGTGTAGAGGGTGTTGCAGCCAATGCAGTGACAGCCATGGAAACCCTGGATGCAAATTCAAAAGCGATTGCAGACGCGATTATGCAACTACGGCAGAGCTAGATAACCTCACGGAACTCTAAAGTCCTAGATGACTTACCGCAATGGGAGACTTTCCGTAGGCTGCGGCCACGCAGCGTGATGGTCAGGTAGAGTGCAGAGAGATGGCCAAGTCAATGGATACACGTTAATCGACGATGGTTCGCTCATAGGTGCCCGCTGATGGCACCCACAGCACACCTTGTGGGCATTCAATGTTGAATCCTGCAGTCCCCTGATAGGCTGCCGGAACATAGACGAGTGCCTTGCGACTGATCCTGCCGATACCATGGAAATAGGCCAAGGCCTTAACAATCCATCGGGACTCAAAATCACTTGTCTCATCGCGTTGTGGCAGCAACTCGACAAGCTCTCGCTCGCGTTTCGCTAGTTTCTGTTGTCTTGCCCAATTCGCATCCGGACGAGAGTTCAGTCCCGCGCTGTAAACCTGGTTCAAGTACCCGATGAAGCCGGTGACACTGGCCACCGTCCCCGGCGACTTACACCAATAACCATCAAGCGCTTTCTGGTCGATCATTGCAGCGGCCTTCAGCCGCGAGTGATCCAGCAGGTCAGAGGCAGACCGTAAGGCGAGCCGAGCGGATCGTAAGCTAATGCCACCGGTCGCCAGCCGGCTTTGCAGTATGCGGTGATAACCAGCAATCAACTGCTGGGGCCAAGGCTCTCGGGGTTGCTCCATGATGCCCTGCACTCGTCGCTGCTCAGAATCTGCCTCGCGGGCCTGCGCGCACACCACCAAACCATCGAACTCGCTTAGCCAGCGTACTGGAACACGGACACGGCGCAATCCTTCGGCCGAGAAATGCCGCAGCAGATGAGCGTACGGAGGCACATCCTGCGAGACGTTCTCGAGCTCTTTGAAGAAGTCGTAATAGGCATTGATCTTCAGGGCCGCCGCCTTGGGGCCAAGCTCAAGCAAAGCCCAGCTTCCGAAACGTTCAAACCGCTGCGCCATGGATGGCACGCTCAAGCCGGCAATGTTTATTGCCAGGCGCTTGTGGAAAGTTCTCTCCCAATAGCACTGCTCACATTCTTGGCCGCGCCCGGGTGGTGTACTGACGCCACAAGTCACGCACGCATGTACGTCCTCTGCAATGCAGATCTTGCAGCGCCGCCGGCCATCAGGCCCCGCAACTAGCACTCGATGTCGCCGGCAATCAGGGCATGTCTCGGCAGCAGGCCCACTGCATTTTGGGCAAAGCAATTCACCAGTCCGCGTGTTCCTCGCTGTTCGCTGTGAAAGCGTCCCGCAGGATTCGCAGATTGCTGGCTCACGAAAGTGCACTGCGCAGGGTTTGCACACAGGCCCATAGAGAGTGATACGCCCGACTTTGAAATCGACTTTGTTGCATCGGGCGCATGGCCCACTCCTTAAGCAGGCGCTGCAGCGCGCTGCCTGATCAAATGTCGGGAGCCTGGAGAAATTGCCGCAGCCAGGACAGAGTCGACGCTTGAACAGTCGTGGATAGCAGTTCCCGCAATAGCGCTTTTCTTGGTAAACCCTTTTGGGCTGCGCTACGACACGGCCGCAGCCATCGCATTCACAGCGATCCAAATGTTCAACGGATGCCACGTCGTCTGACCTTTCGCTTCAGTCGCAGCCACATACGCAGCGTCTGCGCGGGGCTACTGGGATGTTGACGGCCAACACCACTTACCAAGTGATGCCTAGGCGACTGGAGTGCTGCGACCAAATCCAGCAGAACTGGAGGTGCACTATTGGGGGAAAAGTGCAGAGTCGAGGCTGGAAGCAACTCATGTCGCGCCGCTTCGATAAATTTTTCTGGCCCAGCCGACATTATTACCCACGCGATACTGAGCAGCACAGAGCGATCAGCGGGAGAGAGGTATTCAAGAGGCAACCCCAAGGGAATCGGCTGGAGAGACTCAGGCAATATGCCCAGTGACTCGAAGAATCGCCCAGCAGCAACGCTATGTCGACGTACTGCTGTTTGGGCAAAGCTCACCATGGTTCGTGCAACGGTCAACCAATCGCGAAAATCGAGAGACGATGTTCCGTACATGGGCCGAAGGCCAATGCTTTCGTCCACGTACCTCTGGAAAGCCAGCGCAGCTTCTGCTGCAGCGCTCCGATCTCCGCCGCTTAGTGAAGCACCGCACCTATGGCAGTCACTGAGCGAGGCACCGGCTCTCAGAAGTTCCGGCTGCAGAGGAGCCAGACAACGTCCACACCGGTCAACAAGCTTTATCTCATGGATAGGGCAGCAGGTATGCCAGGCCAAACGCCATTGGACGCAGTACCGCGAGTTATCTTGCGCAATGCAGTCGGGGCAGCATTGCAGACCCCCGCTATGATGCCCCCCTCTGCAACCCAACACCGTTAGCCAAGGCCAATTCCCGCACGGCAGTCTGTCCGGCCGACGCACGATCGAGGACATCGCAAACCCAAGGGTAGCGGACTGCAGACTCACGTAAGGTACACCCGATAGCCTGCTCAGAACCGCAAGCCTGCTCTCTGCGACAGATCGATCCAGATCACTTGCCCAAGCTCTAAAGCCAGGCCATGTGATTGCGGTCAACGCTGCGGGGGAGCAGCCGTGAGCAAGTGCCATCCTGACAATCCAGGAAGTCAGAAGCTCGTCGGCGAGCAGCGATTTAGTGAGGGGCCAGATCGGGTTTACAGGGCCTGCTCCCGGATGCCACGAGTAGGACGTAACCATGACATGCTCTCGATGAGTTCTATGTCAATGCACTCCTTACCGGAAGCTATGGCCTGCTTCGCACACTCCATCAGAAGCCGGTGCACATTCCCCAAGTTTCCGCCGGAAATTGCGTGTATACGTCGAGCCTTGTCTGGATGTGCCAACTCAGAGGGCTTCTTCAGCGGCAGTATCGACTCAAACCCTTTGAGCATGCGCTGGAATTCGGGATCGAGCTTCCACTGATCGAGCTTGATGACATCGAAGCGACTGGCATGTTGTGGGTCATGATGAAGGATACGAACGGCATCTGTTGTGCCGACGCCAATGATCGGTATTACCAGTTCATTACAGAGCGACTTCAAGGCGTTCATCACCTCACGCTGCTTGATCGCAGAGCCCGTTAGCAACGAATGAAACTCATCAATGATCAGCATTCTGACCCTGAGTTCACGGAAGGAATGAATCACCTGGTAACGCAATGCCAACTTGGTATCCGTGATCCTGTAAGGCATCCATAGCTGCTCCAACAAAGCCACATACAGAGCCTTCTCATCAGCAGCCGAAGGTGCCTCCGCCAGAATCAAGGGGCGGACCGGATCATCATTTTCGTCGACGTACCCTTCGCCATGCGTTTTCTGAAAGCGCCGAATGATGGTCGTCTTGCCGTTGTTGGAATCGCCCACAATCAGCAGATTAGGCATGCGGGCTCGCTTGGGCATGACGATCAGGTCATTAAGCGTATCCAGGATTGTGCGAGCCGATACATACCCGATCCAGCGCTCCTCTCCCATGAAAAGGATCCGTTCCCGGTCACTCAGCTGCAACACCGGTCGAAAATCAGAATGGATGTGTTCGTATGTGCTCATTCGACTTCACCTGTCGATTCGACCTCCGAAAGCATAAGTAGGTCAGAATCCTCCTGAATGGGGTCCAGTACCAGCTTCGCAACGGGCTTGCTCGGTTGGGCCGGCGTACCCTTCTTGCTGTGGGTACGACTCTTCTGAGCGTCTTTGCGGGCTTTCTTGCTGTTCGCGGACGCCTCTTCGACAAGCTTTCGGTTTTCGACGGCGTACTCGGCGATCAACGCATCGTCTATGTTCTCGCGCCCTTCGCTTACAGCTTTGCACTTGGCAGCGTGATACTCCCAAAGGGTTACCGCAGGAAATGCCTGGTATGAGGCCGGCACTCGGAAGTATTGCTTCAAAACAGGGTCGTAGAACCAAATGATGCTGACATCCCTAGGATCCCGTCTGAAGAGCAGTTTGAGAGCCTTTCCGGTCGCGGGATCCTTTTGGTTGATCCAATGACGCAGCGCCTCGGAGTAGTAGAACAGATCCCACTGCACACCATACGTCTGCACTGTCCTGCGAACAGATGGGAGGAAGTCCAGCTGCACCGCCAAAGGATCCGTCGGTCGCGCCGGCACACTGATCAGGGGATCTACCTCCCGGTTGCCGAAGAATGCCAACTGCCACTTGCGAGCTGGGCTCATGTGGAGCTTTTTATGGTAGGTCTGGTGGTACTTCAAAATTGCCCGAACCAGCCATACCTCGAATTCCGCCATTGTGAGAACGGCTTTAGCATCCGAGTCATAGCCCTCACGCTCCTGAGGGTTACTGAAGGTGGTTCCCGGTAGCTCGTGCACCATCCTCATGAAGGTGCCAAGCACCCGCTCAATTCGACCACCGTACTTTGGAACCCTGGATGGTCGGAAGACGCTGTCTATCCCGTAGTTCTTGCAAGAATCTACGATGTTCTGCGCCCTGAAGTCTGCACCGTTATCAGTGTGAATCGTGCGCGGAAAACCCCATACCGGCCACTCTCCACGGATGTCGTGGGCAGCCAGCCAGGCTTCCTTGGGCAAAATCGAATGTGCGATGCACATCGCCACAGATGTCTCGGAAGGCGACTCGAACGCCAAGTAGTAGCCAACGATCATGCAGGAGTAGATGTCGATGGCAAGGGTGAGCCATGGCCGACCAATTGGCTTGCGATGGCGTTCGTCCACCACAATGAGATTGACCGGGGTATGGTCGATCTGCACAACGGCTAGGGGATAGCCTTCGTCTGGAAACTGACCGACTGAAGGTGTGTGTCTATTGTTCGCCTGCTCGGCATATCCACGCCGGCGAAGCTTCACCACCTCGGGAATCTGTCGGATCCGGGCCCTGATCGCGGATGCACCCGGAGGCTGAATGTCTAGCACTCGCGCTCTGCGTTCGACTTCCGAAATGGTGGACTGAACCGTGTACCTTTGCTCAGTCAGGTAGTAATCAGCCAGCACCTCTTGTACGAGCTTTTCTCCTTCAACAGAAAGACGCGTACTACCCTCACGCCATCCTCGTTTGCGCGGAACGAGAGCCAAGACCTCATTCCATCGATTGTAGCGATTCAGCCAACGATAAAGGGTTGCCGGGCTGATTCCTGTCGCCTTCGCGCGCGCCGCGACAGTTTCTTTGGATAAGACCGTGTTGCCTAGCAACGGCAGAATGGCGGAGTAACGCTTTTGCGCAATAGCCCAGGCATCCGAGCTGATGCTGCTGATATCGTGGTTAACGTATAGACCGTCCAGTTTTTCCGCATCCACCGCCCTTAGGTCCAGAATCTGTAGAGCCGCACTGCGACCGGTCTCGACCTCCGTCGCGATCACCGTTTGCAGATCCAAGATCTGAACAATCCGGTAGACCTGCCTGTCTCGCCGCACCATCGCGCCGACCTCAATGGGAACGCGAGACCGAACGGGCTCAAACGGGACCAGATGCTCGCTGGTGTCGTCTTCATACAGTTTCATGATCAGGCACCCAGAGTTCGAGGTCATGATTCAGCGGTTCAGTAATGTCGCAGTCAACCTGACGCGAGGCGATCAGGTACCACAGCAGCGATACGCCTCGATCGCGGAAAATACCGTTGAAATGCCGTGCTAGGAGGTAGTGCACCGGAGCAACTTCCATCTCGCGCAGCGTATTCAGCACTGAATCGATGTCACTTTGTTCAAAGATCATTCGCTCAAAGCGCTCGAGGAACACAATGTTTTCGAGCGCAAGGCCACGAATCCGCGACTCGTCATAAATGCGGAACTGCCACCCCTGGCTACGAGCCAACCGGCGTGCTTCCTTCCACTTGCCTGACCAGGCTCGCCAGTTCTCTACCCATTGTTCCCTCGGTTTTACCTCCACAAGCAGCGGCCGTAGCACGCCAAAGTAAGGCAAGTTCTGCTGGTGGTAAAAAACAAGATAATCAGGCGTGTAGATCTGCGGGCGTCCTAGGGAGTCGGAGAAAGGAACCTCCACCGGTTGGGAGATAACCGACTCAACCTGGTGAGAGAAGCGCATACGCTTCAGAAAGTCTCTTTCCAATGACGACTCGAAAGCGACCCCACCTAACCCTTTGAAAGCCATCACTCCTGAAATGCTGCGGCGGGTCGGCTTGATCTTCCGAACCGGCTTAATCTGGTCGCATTTATTTCCGATCATTTTTTATATGGTCTCATTTATTACCGACAAGCTTCTCAGTAATTTCAGAAGGTTTTGATGGCCGATAGCGGCCTCTAGCGTAGCTATTTATCATGTATTTCGAAAGCCTACAGCAGCTCCAAACCGCAACCCGGCGAAATCACTCTCGCCCACCATGGCGTGCTGTTTCTCGATGAACTGCCTGAGTTTGATCGCAAGGTTCTGGAGGTTCTGCGGGAGCCTCTGGAATCCGGACAAATCGTGATCGCCCGAGCCAAGGATCGCGTGCGATTCCCGGCGCGTTTCCAGTTGGTGGCGGCGATGAACCCGTGCCCCTGTGGATATCTTGGCGAGCCCAGCGGCAAGTGCTCATGCACCCCAGACATGGTGCAGCGCTATCGCAACAAACTGTCGGGACCGTTGCTGGATCGGATCGACCTGCACCTGACGGTGGCGCGGGAAGCGACGGCACTGAATCCGGCAGTGCCGCCAGGAGAGGACAGCGCCAGTGCAGCAGCCGTGGTGGCCGAAGCGCGTGAGCGCCAACAAAAGCGTCAGGGTTGTGCCAATGCGTTTCTCGATCTGCCGGGGTTGAAGCGGCACTGCAAATTATCCACAGCCGACGAGACCTGGCTGGAGTCAGCCTGTGAACGGCTGACCCTGTCGCTGCGCTCGGCGCATCGACTTCTCAAGGTCGCCAGGACGTTGGCCGATCTGGGGCAGGAAAACGAGATCCGACGCGAGCATCTGGCAGAGGCGTTGCAATATCGGCCGGCAACACAATGAAAATGACAGCGCCACTCGCAAATGGACTGCCCCGAAAAATAAACATCCTGGCGCTGCAGCGTGCCATCGACGCCGGTCGAGTAGCGATCGACGCCGTTGCCTATTCGGGAGAATGGGGAGAGGTCGACTCCAGCGAAGACCTCTCCGCGTACCAGTAGCCGGCACGCCGCATCAACGAAAGCGATCTACCTCTGAGCGCAGATCGGCGGCCAGCTTCTCCAGCTCTTTCGCGGTCACCGCAAGATTGGAAACCACTTCGCGCTGCTCACTGTTGGCCAGTGCAATACTTTGCAGGTTGCTGCTGAGCAACGTCGCGGTGCTGCTCTGCTCCTGCGTCGCCGTGGTAATCGCCGCAAACTGCTGCCCTGCCGAACGGCTTTGCTCATCAATGCGCGCCAGTGCCGAGGCGACATTGGCATTACGCGACAAGCCTTCCTGCATCAGCACATTGCCCTGCTCCATGGTGCTGATCGCGTTGCCGGTTTCCTGCTGGATGCTGTGAATCATTCCGGAGATTTCGTCAGTCGCCTGACGAGTGCGCGAAGCAAGGTTGCGCACCTCGTCAGCGACCACCGCAAAGCCACGGCCTTGCTCACCGGCACGCGCGGCTTCAATCGCAGCGTTGAGCGCCAGCAGGTTAGTCTGTTCGGCAATCGAGGTGATTACGCTGACAATGCCGCCGATTTCCTGGGAGCGCTGACCGAGGGTGTTGATCACGGTAGCGGTGGTGTTCAGTGCACCAGCGATTTGCTCCAGCGAGGACGAAGCTTCTTCCATCGAGGTGCGGCCGATCTGGGTCTGTTGGGCATTTTCCTGCGCCAGACGCTGGGTTGCGCCCATGTTGTCGGCAATGTTCAGCGAGGTCGCGCTGAACTCTTCCACCGCGCCGGCCATGCTGGTGATTTCGCCGGACTGCTGCTCCATGCCTTCGTACGCTCCGCCGGACAAACCGGACAGGGCCTGGGCGCGGCTGTTGACCTCTTCCGAGGAGCGGCGGATGTGCTCGACCATGGTCGACAGCGCCTGGCTCATCTGGTTGAACGCACGGGACAGTTGGCCGATTTCGTCATTGCTCGACACGTTCAGACGCACGCTCAGATCACCGGCGCCCAAAGCTTCAGCCTGACGGACCAGGTCGCTCAGTGGTGCCAGTTTGCTGCGCAGCAACCAGACTGCAGATCCGACCGCCAGCAACATCGCCAACAGACTGCCAATGGCCAGTTGCGTACCGACGCTCCAGGTCACCGCGCGGATCTCGGCTTTCGGCATGCTCGCCACCACCGACCACGGCCCACCCTCGAACGGTACGGCGATGCTGTAGAAGTCTTCGGAGGTGTCACTCCAGAACTCGCCTTTACCCGGCTTTGCAGCCAAACCTTTGATCACCGGCACCGCTTGACCCGGTGCCTGCACACCAGCCGGCGCGACCAGCCATTTGTTTTGCTCATCCAGCAATGCCAGCGAGCCGCTCTGACCGATGCGGAAACGCTTGAGGTTGTCGAACTGGGCGTTCTGCGCATCGGTGTAGTCGAAACCGACGAACAACACCGCAATCACCTTGCCGCTGCCATCGCGCACCGGGGTGTATTGGGTCATGTAGGAACGATCGAACAGCAAGGCGCGCCCGACATAGCCCTGCCCTGCCATCAACTTCGCATAGGCCGGGTGGGTGTGATCGAGCAAGGTGCCGATGGCGCGCGTGCCATCCTGTTTGGTCAGCGAGGTGCTGACCCGCACGAAGTCTTCGCCGCTGCGCACGAACAACGTGGCGACACCGGCGGTCATTTGCTTGAACTCGTCGACTTCCTTGAAGTTGTTGTTCAGTACTTCGCTGCCCAGGTGCAGGCCCGGGGTCTGGGTCCCGGCAACGGTCACCGGCTCGTCCGGGGGAATGCTCAGGCCCGCGCTGAAGCGCTTCTCGAACAACCCGCTCAGGCGCTGCGTGCTTTCACGCAGCGTACCGTGGAAGGTGCTCAACTGGTCGGCCAGCAGCCGCGCTTCACTGGCGAGGTGTTCTTCACGGGTGGCGAGGTTGGCGGTATCCAGCGAACGCAGGGCGAACACCGTACTGCCACTGATGACAATCGCCAGTATCACAGCAAGCGCGAGGCCCAGCTGCGAGGCGATCCGGGCGCGAGGTTGAGACATGGACAGCTCCTGGCCGAGCCGCCGGATCCTCCTTGATCGCAGCACCTGCTCGGAAAATTCTAATAATGGGGGTGAAATCGTGGAGACCGGCACGACGGTCCCACATGCTCATTTTCGGCGGTAAAACCGAATACTTGAGTAAATAGCGGGGTTATGGCGCAAGGCCGGCATTGTGGCGGCTCGAACGTTTCAGCTCAACCGCTTGACCACCGGCAGCGCCATGGCGCGCACTTCGCCTTGCAGGAAGTCGCTGAGGCGGCGCAAACGTTCACCTCCCGGGCGGGTTTTCGGCCACACCAGGTAGTAATTCAGTCCGCTGGCGACGGCGGTCGGCCACGGCAGACTCAAGCGTCCTTGCGCCACATCCTCAGCCACCATCAGCAAATCGCCCATCGACACACCGTAACCGCGCGCCGCCGCGATCATCCCCAGTTCAAGGGTATCGAACACCTGCCCGCCCTTGAGCGAGACCTGCTCGGACAGCCCCATGTGCTCCAGCCAACTGCGCCAGTCGCGCCGATCCGGGGTCGGATGCAACAGCTCGGTGGACGCCAGTCGCGCCACATCCCAAGGCTGATCGTTCAGCAGGTTCGGCGCACCGACCGGAATCAGTTCTTCGGGAAACAGCAGGCTGGCCTCCCAGTCCGGCGGAAAATGCCCGTCGCTGAGCAGTACCGCGCAGTCGAAAGGCTCGTTGTTGAAATCCACCGAATCCACGTCCATCCACGCACTGGTCAATTGTACTTCGTTGCCCGGTTGCAGATGGCGAAAACGACTGAGCCGCGCCAGCAGCCAACGCATGGTCAGGGTCGACGGCGCTTTCATGCGCAGGATGTCGTCCTCGGCACGCAAGGTGTTGCAGGCACGCTCAAGCGCAGCAAAACCGTCGCGAATCCCCGGCAACAGCATCCGCGCCGATTCGGTGAGCTGCAGGTTACGTCCGCTGCGATGAAACAGCTTGCAGGCGAAATGTTCTTCAAGCGTACGAATGTGCCGACTCACCGCACTCTGGGTGATCGACAGCTCCTCGGCGGCGCGGGTGAACGAGCTGTGCCGCGCCGCCGCTTCGAATGCGCGCAGGGCATACAACGGAGGAAGACGACGGGACATGCAAAAAAGCTCCTGTAGCGGGATACAGCCAACCTGGCTGGATCTTCTCATAATGAGTTTTAATCATGCCACCCATCCTTTTTATCCCTTTGTGCAAACGCTGCCAAGCGCCGAGAATCGACGGTCCCCTGTTCCCTCTTTCAATGAGTGGTGATGACCATGCAGCATCCTGTGCGTACCGAACTCTGGGCCATCCTGCGGCTGGCGGGGCCGTTGATCGCTTCACAGTTGGCGCACATGTTGATGGTGCTGACCGACACCCTGATGATGGCGCGCCTCAGCCCCGAAGCCTTGGCCGGTGGCGGGCTGGGGGCGGCGAGTTATTCGTTCGTGTCGATTTTCTGTATCGGCGTGATCGCGGCGGTCGGCACCCTGGTGGCGATCCGTCAGGGCGCCGGCGACATCGTCGGCGCGGCGCGCCTGACTCAGGCCGGGCTGTGGCTCGCGTGGCTGATGGCGCTCGGCGCCGGACTGCTGCTGTGGAACCTGAAACCGGTGCTGCTGCTGTTCGGCCAGACCGAAACCAACGTCAATGCCGCGGGGCAATTTTTGATCGCCCTGCCCTTTGCCCTGCCCGGCTACCTGAGCTTCATGGCCCTGCGTGGCTTTACCAGCGCAATTGGCCGGGCGACCCCGGTGATGGTCATCAGCCTCGGCGGCACCGTGGCCAACTTCCTGCTCAACTACGCGCTGATCACCGGCCTGTTCGGCCTGCCGAAAATGGGCCTGACGGGCATCGGCCTGGTCACGGCGATTGTCGCCAACTGCATGGCGCTGGCACTGGCCTGGCACATCCGTCGGCATCCGGCCTACGACGCTTATCCGTTGCGCGCCGGCCTGTCGAGGCCGAACCGCCAGTATCTCAAGGAGTTGTGGCGCCTCGGCCTGCCGATTGGCGGCACCTACGCAGTGGAAGTGGGTTTATTCGCCTTTGCCGCCCTGTGCATGGGCACCATGGGCAGCACGCAACTGGGCGCGCACCAGATCGCCCTGCAGATCGTTTCGGTGGCGTTCATGGTGCCGGCGGGGATGTCCTACGCGATCACCATGCGCGTTGGCCAGCATTACGGCGCCGGGCAGTTGAGCGATGCGCGGATGTCCGGGCGGGTCGGCATCGTATTCGGCGCGGTGGTGATGTTGGGTTTCGCCATGGTGTTCTGGCTGTTGCCGAACCAGTTGGTCGGGTTGTTCCTTGATCACAATGACCCGGCGTTTGCTGAGGTGATTCGCCTGGCGGTGAGCCTGTTGGCGGTGGCGGCATGGTTCGAACTGTTCGACGGCACGCAGACGATTGCCATGGGCTGCATCCGTGGGCTCAAGGATGCCAAGACCACGTTCCTGGTCGGCCTCGGTTGCTATTGGCTGATTGGCGCACCGGCGGCGTGGTGGGGCCTGGCGCTGGGGCTGGCGTGTGCGGCGGTGAGCCTGACGCTGGCGTTTGAGTGGAAGATGAAGCGGATGATTCGGCTGGAGCCGGCGCCATCAAATCAATACACCGTCGCCCAGCCTGACTGAGTACCCTTGTAGGAGTGAGCCTGCTCGCGATGGCGGTGTGTCAGGCAATGATGATTTGTCTGATACACCGCCATCGCGAGCAGGCTCACTCCTACAAGGGATAGGTGTTTAGCCGACGATTTCGAGGGCTGGCTGCTGGCTTGAGCCGAACGTCAGGTACTCCACCAGCTCCGCCAACGGCAACGGCCGGCTGATCAGATAGCCCTGCACCTGATCGCAGCCAAAGCCACGCAACAGATCCAGCTGTTCGGGCGTCTCGACCCCTTCCGCCACCACTTCCAGATGCAGGTTGTGCGCAAGATTGATCATCGCGTGCACCAGTTTACGGTTCTCCTCACGTTGCTCCATGCCACCGACGAAGCTCTTGTCGATTTTCAGCAAGGTGATAGGCAGGCTGTTGAGGTGCACGAACGATGAGAACCCGGTGCCGAAGTCATCCAGTGAAAAGCGCACGCCGAGGCGGCCGAGGGCGTCCATGGTCTGCTTGACCAGATCGCTGCGGCGCATCACCGCGGTTTCAGTCAGTTCGAATTCCAGCCATTGCGCTTCAACGCCCCGCTCAGCGATCAAGCGACTCAAGGTCGGCAAAAGCTGACTGTCCTGAAACTGGCGGAACGACAGGTTGATCGCCATGTGCAGCGCCGGCAGGCCGCGCTCGCGCAAGGCCTGCATGTCACGCAGGGCCCGGGAAATCACCCAGTAACCCAGCGGCACGATCAAGCCGCTCTGTTCGGCCAACGGCACGAATTCACTCGGCGGCAGCAATCCGCGCTCGCCATGACGCCAGCGCACCAACGCTTCGAGGCCGACAATCTGGCCGTCCTCAAGATTAAGCCGTGGCTGGTAATGCAACTCCAGCTCATCGCGACGCAGGGCCCGGCGCAACTCGCTTTCGAGGTCAGCCATGCTCCGTGCATTGCGGTTGATGCGTTCGTTGAAGATATGGAAGGTGCAGCCTTGGGTGCTCTTGGCCTGCTGCATGGCGATGTGCGCGTGCCACATCAGCGGGTCGGCGCCACCTTGCGCGCGGGCATGGGCGATGCCAAGGCTGGAGCCGATCAACAGGCTTTCGCCGTCAACCCAATACGGCTCGGACAAAGCTTCAGTGATGCGTTCAGCCATCCACTCGGCGCGTTGCGGCGCACGGCGGGTGTCGATCAGCAGGGCAAACTCATCGCTGCCCAGGCGCGCCAGTTGATCACCGGCCTCCAGCTGGCCTTTCAGCCGCGCGACGACCTGCAGAATCAGACGGTCGCCAGCCTGATGGCCGAGGGCATCGTTGGCGTGACGGAAGTTGTCGAGGTCGAGATGCCCGAGGGCCACGCCACGCCCGTCGTTTTCCGCGAGGCGCGCCGTGAGCAGGGTCTGGAAACCCTGACGGTTGGCGATGCCGGTCAGCGGATCCTGTTCGGCCAGGCGTTGCAGGGTGTTTTCAAGAACGCCGCGTTCGCGCACGTGGCGCAGGCAACGGCGCAGCATGCCGGCGTCGAGGGCGTCGAACACCAGCCAGTCGCTGACGCCATCGGGCGCCGTAGCCGGTTCTTGATCCAGCAGCAACACCGTCGGCAGGCTGCAACGGCCCGGGGCCGGCTGCAACGCGGGAACGGTCAACAACACCGCATGGCGGTTGTCTTCGAACAAACTGCTGACCGACTCCCAGCTCGGCGCGCTGATCAGCACCGCCGCGCTCCCCATCGGAGCCAGACACTCGCGCAATAACGCTGCCCACGCTGGCTCTTCGGCCAGTAGCAGCAAACGCAAGGGTTCGACAGGCGTAGACAAGCTAGCTCCCTAGACTCTGCAATGATGTGGGCGGGGCATTATGCCGTTGCGATGTTCAATGACAACGATTATCAGAACGTTATTTTGTGTCACGAATGAGAACATTAGCCGCAAAATCACCGCGCATCCTCCGCGAAAGTAACAAAACCGGCAAATTTGAATCGCGCGGTGCGTCACAAGTCGGAGAGAGCAGCACAAATCGCTGAGCCTGTTAAAATGCCGGCCCATTTCGTCAACGACTCCCGAATTTTCGTATGTCCCGACTCAATCCCCGGCAGCAAGAAGCCGTGAACTACGTCGGCGGCCCTCTATTGGTGCTCGCCGGCGCTGGCTCCGGCAAGACCAGCGTGATCACCCGCAAGATCGCGCACCTGATCCAGAACTGCGGCATCCGCGCCCAGTACATCGTCGCCATGACCTTTACCAACAAGGCCGCGCGCGAGATGAAAGAGCGGGTCGGCACCCTGCTGCGCGCCGGCGAAGGACGCGGCCTGACAGTCTGCACCTTCCACAACCTGGGCCTGAACATCATCCGCAAGGAACACGTGCGGCTGGGCTACAAACCCGGTTTCTCGATCTTCGACGAGACCGACGTCAAAGCCCTGATGACCGACATCATGCAGAAGGAATACGCGGGCGACGACGGCGTCGACGAGATCAAGAACATGATCGGCGCCTGGAAAAACGACCTGATCCTGCCGCCGCAGGCGCTGGAAAACGCGCGTAATCCCAAAGAACAGACCGCTGCCATCGTCTACACCCACTACCAGCGCACGCTCAAGGCGTTCAACGCAGTGGACTTTGACGACTTGATCCTGCTGCCGGTAAAACTCTTCGAAGAGCACGCCGACATTCTCGAAAAGTGGCAGAACAAGGTGCGTTACCTGCTGGTCGACGAATACCAGGACACCAACGCCAGCCAGTACCTGCTGGTGAAAATGCTCATCGGCAAGCGCAACCAGTTCACCGTGGTGGGCGACGACGACCAGTCGATCTACGCCTGGCGCGGTGCACGGCCGGAAAACCTGATGTTGCTCAAGGACGACTATCCGTCCCTGAAAGTGGTGATGCTCGAGCAGAACTATCGCTCCACCAGCCGCATCCTGCGCTGCGCCAACGTGCTGATCTCGAACAATCCGCACGAATTCGAAAAGCAGCTGTGGAGTGAGATGGGCCACGGTGACGAGATCCGCGTGATCCGCTGCCGTAACGAGGACGCCGAAGCCGAGCGCGTGGCCATGGAAATCCTCAGCCTGCACTTGCGCACCGACCGCCCGTACAGCGATTTTGCGATTCTCTATCGCGGTAACTATCAGGCCAAGCTGATCGAACTGAAGTTGCAGCACCACCAGGTGCCGTACCGTCTGAGCGGCGGTAACAGCTTCTTCGGCCGTCAGGAAGTGAAGGACTTGATGGCCTACTTCCGCCTGATCGTGAACCCGGATGACGACAACGCCTTCCTGCGCGTGATCAACGTGCCGCGCCGCGAAATCGGCTCGACCACCCTGGAAAAACTCGGCAACTACGCCACCGAACGCAAGATTTCGATGTACGCCGCCACCGACGAAATCGGTCTGGGCGAACATCTGGACAGCCGCTTCACCGATCGCCTGTCGCGCTTCAAGCGCTTCATGGACAAGGTGCGTGAGCAATGCGCCGGCGAAGACCCGATCTCGGCGCTGCGCAGCATGGTCATGGACATCGACTACGAGAACTGGCTGCGCACCAACAGCTCCAGCGACAAGGCTGCCGATTACCGGATGAGCAACGTCTGGTTCCTGATCGAGGCGTTGAAAAACACCCTCGAGAAGGATGAAGAAGGCGAAATGACCGTCGAGGACGCCATCGGCAAACTGGTCCTGCGCGACATGCTGGAGCGTCAGCAGGAAGAGGAAGACGGCGCCGAAGGCGTGCAGATGATGACGCTGCATGCGTCCAAGGGACTGGAATTCCCTTACGTGTTCATCATGGGCATGGAAGAGGAAATCCTCCCGCACCGCTCCAGCATCGAAGCCGACACCATCGAAGAGGAACGCCGCCTGGCCTACGTGGGCATCACCCGCGCGCGTCAGACCCTGGCGTTCACCTTCGCCGCCAAAC
Organism: Pseudomonas sp. AD21; assembly: GCF_002878485.1. Lineage (NCBI taxonomy): Bacteria > Pseudomonadati > Pseudomonadota > Gammaproteobacteria > Pseudomonadales > Pseudomonadaceae > Pseudomonas > Pseudomonas sp. AD21. The sequence goes on along the minus strand of NZ_NQYG01000006.1, from coordinate 1,033 downwards.
GCAAACAGTACGGCGAGATCATCGATTGCGCACCTAGCCGCTTCCTCGATGAGCTGCCGCCGGACGATCTGGCGTGGGAAGGCAACGACGACACACCGACCGAAGTCAAAGCCGTGCGGGGCAATAGCGCACTGGCTGATATACGCGCGATGTTAAAGCGCTAGAATTGACCACTTTTTAAAGCTTAGGGCGCACAAGCGCCGAACGAGGACAGCTTCATGGAAGCACTGCACCAGAAAATCCGCGAACAAGGCATCGTGCTTTCCGACCAGGTCCTGAAGGTCGACGCCTTTTTGAACCACCAGATCGACCCGGCCCTGATGAAGCTGATCGGCGACGAATTCGCCACGCTGTTCAAGGATTCGGGGATCACCAAGATCGTCACCATCGAAGCCTCGGGCATCGCCCCGGCGATCATGACCGGTCTGAACCTCGGCGTGCCGGTGATCTTCGCCCGCAAGCATCAGTCCCTGACCCTGACCGAAAACCTGCTGTCGGCGACTGTTTACTCGTTCACCAAGCAGACCGAAAGCACCGTGGCCATCTCCCCGCGTCACCTGACCAGCAGCGACCGCGTGCTGATCATCGACGACTTCCTGGCCAACGGTAAGGCTTCGCAGGCGCTGATCTCGATCATCAAGCAGGCTGGCGCCACCGTGGCTGGCCTGGGCATCGTCATCGAGAAGTCGTTCCAGGGCGGCCGCGCCGAGCTGGATTCGCAGGGCTACCGCGTCGAATCGCTGGCCCGTGTGAAATCGCTGAAGGACGGCGTTGTTACCTTCATCGAATAAAGCCACACCGCAGCCCCCTTGTAGGAGTGAGCCTGCTCGCGATGGCGTAGTGTCAGTCGACATCTTGGTTGACTGATACACCGCTTTCGCGAGCAAGCCCGTTCCCACAGTTGTTTTGGGTCAGGCCGTTAGTGTGCGGTGGCCTTGGGACCGAATGGCGTCGATACCTTCATCGAATAAAACCACACCGCAGCCCCTTGTAGGAGTGAGCCTGCTCGCGATGGCGTAGTGTCAGTCGACAT